>NZ_SUTM01000012.1 GCF_015062935.1 Methanobrevibacter sp.
ATTTGACTTAAAACTGAGGTATTGGGATGAGGACAATGCGATTTTCTAAAAATCACTTAAGTTTTTGAAAGTGCCTTATTGAAACATAATTATTATATATTATTTTTTACAAAACTATATATCGTATTAAGATTGGTGTGTTAGAATGCTGAATAAAAAAATTATACTTTCAATATTTTTAGTATCTTTTTTCGTCATGGCGTCAGTTAATGCCGTTGATGATTTTAATAATGATACTGTAAGTGCTGATAATAATTTATCAGATGCAAGTTTAGTTGAAAGTATAAATGATGAGGTTTTATCAGCAAATACCAAATCCTTTTCGGATTTAAATTCTCTTATTAATGATGGTTCTAGTTGGAATATTCATCTGGAAAGCGATTATACATATAATCCTGTTACGGATTCTCAGTTTGTAAATGGAATTCCTATTTCCCGTTCTATCAATATATATGGGGATGGTTTTACTATAAACGCCAATTCTCAAGCTAGAATTTTCGATGTTTCTAATTATGTTAACTTTAACAATATTAATTTCATAAATGCTTATTCAACTAATGGAGCTGCGATATTAGGCTCAAATTATGCAGTTTCAAATTGTAACTTTACCAATAATCATGCAACTTCCAATGGCGGTGCAATGCAGGGAGGATATGCTTCCAATTGTATTTTTGATAGCAATACTGCAGACAACCGTGGTGGAGCAATGTATCAGGGAAGTGCGGATAACTGTATATTCCGGGATAATGAAGCAAATGAGGGTGGAGCAATCTACGAAGTTTATGCTACAAAATCCACCTTTGAAGACAATAATGCTAAAAAGCAAGGTGGAGCTATGTTAGGTAGTTCTGCAGGTCAATGTACATTTATTGGTAACTCTGCTAGTGGTTATTCCGGAGCTGCTTTCAATGCATATGTTGTAGATTGTACTTTCATAAATAACTCCGCTACTCATGCGGGCGCTGTTGGTGGGGGATCTAATTCTGCTTTAAATTGTATATTTGACAGTAATTATGCTATAGATGATGGTGGTGCCGTTTATGGATATACGGTATTTGATTCCACGTTTACTAATAATCATGCCGCTCAAGGTGGAGCAATGCACACAGGTTCTGCAAACAATTGTCTTTTTGAAAATAATTATGCGTATAATGTAGGCGGAGCATTGATGGAAACCTATGCTGTAGACTGTAATTTTACAAATAATAATGCAAAAAGCGGTGGTGCAATGTACCAAAACTCTGCTAAAAACTGTATTTTTACAGGTAATACTGCACAAAATGGTGGAGCAATGTTCAATGCACATTCTGATACATGTAAATTTTATTCCAATACTGCTACTCTAGAAGGGGGAGCAATATACGAAGGTGGTGCTGATTCATCTTTCTTCAGATATAATTCAGCACATAATGGTGGTGCAGTTGCTTTAACTGATGTTTTAGCTTGTACATTCTATGACAATACTGCTGAGGAATATGGTGGAGCTGCTTACAGGACTTCAGCAAGAAGGTCTCTTTTTGAAGGAAATACTGCTAAATTTGGTGGTGCTATTTCTGGTGCTCCTTCAGGTTTGGCGGCGGATACCAGTTCTGCTTCGGAATGTAATTTTGTTAAAAATGTGGCTAAAGTTACGGGAGGAGCCAAATTCAATACATATACTGCGGACTGTGAGTTTGAAGGAAATTTACCAGTATATCAACTGTTCGTTTCTGATTTTGAAGGAATTGTTGGTTTCGGTGGAGATTTACATATCTCGATGTATGACAATCCAAAATATCCTGTTACGGGTGTGAATGCAACAATTAAGATTTATAATTCTAAAAATCAGGTTATAGGCACCTATAAGTCTGAAGTTGGATATAACTGGTTTGTGAATCTTGCTGCAGGTAAATATAAAGCTCAGGTAAGTGTTGATGATGAGGCTTATGAAATAGATCCTATTAGGGTTTCAATAACAATTATGAAATCTTCATTTATTTATGTTGCCAATTTAACCACTAGCTATCAGGCCGGAAATGTTTTACTTGTGAACTTACATGATTCTGCAGGCTCACCTTTGAAATATGCCAAAGTGTCAGTAACTCTTAACGGCGCTACTAAAACTTATCTTACTGATGACAAAGGTCAGGTAATGATTCCAACAAAAACATTAACTCCTAAAACTTATCCGGTATCGGTTCACTTTGCAGGTGATGCTAATTATCTGGAATCTTCAGCTGAGGCACATATTATTGTTAAGAAGGTTACTCCAAAATTAACAGCCCCTAAAGCTACTTTAAAAGTTAAGGATAAGACTAAAAAGTATGTTGTAACTCTTAAAACTAACAAGAATGCAGTCATGAAAAATATCAAAATCACTGTTAAGGTCAATAAAAAGACATACTCAGTCAAAACAAACTCTAAAGGCCAGGCTATTTTCAAGTTGAAAAAACTGACTAAAAAAGGAAAATACACTGCTGAGGTTACTTATGCAGGTAACAGTATATACAATAAGGTAACTAAAAAAGTTAAAATTACTGTCAAATAATTTTCTTATTTATTTTTAATTTTAGCTTTAATTATTGTGATGGTTATTATTTTATTTTTAATTATTTTGCTTATTTCTTTAATTTATTTTAGCCGCCTATTTATTTTTCATCTTTTTATTTTTTAGAGGTATATCTCTTTTTGAAAATAAGTTAGTTTGTAAAAATAATGGTGTTAATGTTAAAAATTTGGATGAAAAATAAAAAAAAGTTGGGATGGAGTGCTAGAAAGCACCTCCACCTCCACCACCTGATCCTCCTCCGAAGCTTCCGAAGTCACCTACTGAACTTGAAGAAGGATTTGCTGCAGATTGTCCTGCTAAAAATGCTTCATGCATCATATAATATCCTCCATAATGGTGGTATAGGAAGACATCGTCGTCGAGGATTGAATCTACATTTTTCTCTTGAAGTTTCATGGCTTCATAAACCTCATCGGCTACTCCAAGAGCCGCACCATAAATCAGGTATTGTTTCCAAACAACTATTGATTCTGGTGGGTGTTCGTTAATTAAACTGTTGTCCTTTAGGAACTTCTTGAAGTTATTCCATTTCAGATAGAATACTCTGCCCTTTTCGGTCCATTGTCCGAAAATGTCTTCAGGCAACATTACTACAATAAATGAGAATATAGCAAGGACAATTCCTCCACCTATTGCAAATATTCCATTGTGAAGATTTGTAAATAATCCTAAAAGGAAAATGCCTATTCCTATCAATATTCCAATAACTCCAATTTCATTCATCCTTGATGAACCTGTGTCATTGAAATAGGTTTCTAGGATTTCACTGTCTAAATATTCGTGTTTTACATCATTTTGCCATGTTTCAAATTCTTCCATAAACAACTTTGCATTTGATTCATAGGACAAATCCGCATTTAAGTTGGACATATTAACAACATTGTTGTCATCGGCAAACATTGCAAGAATGTCAAATACGGTTTGTTCCTGAATATCCAAATTATCATAATTCTCTTTATGCAGTGTCAAATACAGGTCATTGATATCTGTTTCACTGTCTTTTTTAGTATCAAGACTAAATACTTTTCTATTAATTAAATCAAGTATTGTTGCTTCAAAACCTTTCATGTTTGGTGTTCCAATATCTCCTGAATTGTCTATTAATGCATTAACGACTGCAGGAGGGTCACTTGTTGGAGGTTCCCTTTCATAAATTCCGTCATAATCCACTTTAGGTTCACGTCCATGCCTGAGATATATTACTATTCCTGCAAGCGGGCTTATCAATGCCAGTAATCCTAAAACAAGATATGTGGTATTCCAGAAGTTTCTTCCATTTATGCTGTCCTCCAGATTATGCATAATCTTTTCTTTTCCGTCTTCATGAACTTGTCTTGCATAAGTTGCGTTTTCAAAGTCACTTAAAGGCATTAAAACGAGCAATTCATAGAATTCTCCTGAAGGTATGTGGGTAGATGTCAATGAAATTGTATCTCCTGTAAGGTAACTGGTTGAGTTGTATTCCTGAGGATTTAAATAGTAAGTGTTACTTGTATTTCCCGGAAGATGAACAACTGCAGTCAATGCTCCAATTCCAACATCCCAGTCTTCTCCCCAAAGTTTGTACTGTACACCTGCAATGTCATTGAAAAGTGTTACTGTGTTTACAAGGTCATAGCTGATGTAAACATATACTTCAGTGTCTGATATCTGTTTGGTATGCGCTTCATCCGCATATAAATAAATTTTCAGATGTTCTTTTCCATTCTCATGAGTAACCTTGGTTACAGAATATGCTCCGGTTGTGTTTACCGTTATGTTTTCAATGTGTTCCCAGTCTTTTAGGGGTATGTCCCTGTAAACTCCATTGAAACTTCCATCGAATGAATAATCATATACTTCATCTACATGAAGCAGTCCATTACTTCCAACGGTTAGTTCAAGAAATGCCTGATCGATTGAGTAACTTCTATCGTCATCTGCTGAAACAACGCTTAATGCTGAAAATAATACGAATATTAATAAAATTATGCAAAATGTTTTTTTAACATTCATATAATTTCCCCCGTTTATTTTTTTTAAAATTTAACTTCAGGTACTTCCAGTTCACTTTCAGGAGCTTCAAAGAATTCCGCTTTTTCAAAGTGGAACCATTTTGCAAACATGCTGCTTGGGAATTGTTGGCATGCGTTGTTGTATTTCAATACAACATCATTATAAAATTGTCTTGAATATGAAATTTTATCTTCTGTTTCGCTTAATTCAGTTTGCAGTTGCTGGAAATTAGAATTAGCTTTCAATTCGGGATAGTTTTCAGCTATTGCAAACAATGATTTTAGAGCACCAGTCAACTGATTATCAGCAGCACTTGTTTCATCAACACCAGTTGCATTCATGACATTGCTTCTGGCTTGAGTAACATTTTCAAATACTTCTTTTTCATGGGAAGCATAGCCTTTTACGGTTTCAACCAGATTTGGAATTAAATCATTCCTTCTTTTAAGTTGAACTTCAATTTGTGAGTAACTGTTTTCAACACGATTTCTAAGGCCAACTAGATTATTGTATAAATGGATAAATGTGTATACAATAAAAATAATTGCCAATATCAATATGATTATTAATATAAGGGTCATCATATCCATCTTATCACCTGCTATTTAGTATTATATATATTATAACAAAATATATTTTGTCTTTACCTTTTTCAAAATCATAAATTTTTTAAATGAGGAAAAAATAATTAATTATTGAAAAGAATTTTTTTTATTAAAATCTTAGTTTAAACAATACCTTTATATAGGTGTAAGTAAATATATTATTTTATCATATTATACTAGTTAATATGACGTGCAAGTATTGCTAACTATTATTAATGCCGAGATAGTCTAGCCTGGTAAGGCGCGAGACTGGAAATCTCGTGGGCGTTCAGCCCTCCTGGGTTCAAATCCCAGTCTCGGCGTTTATTAGTTTTTAACTTAGTTTTTTAATTTTTTCATTATATTAAAAATACTTGTTAAACTGATATTTTTTTGCACTCTTAGTTTACTTAAACTAAGTTTTAAATTGTTGAAAGAACTGTGTTTTGAAATTTCAAAACATTCGAATCTATTATTTTACGTCTCGTAGGTTCGCTCTATAAATGGAGGTTATTTAATGGAAGACGATTTTAAGCATTTAGTGCGTATTTCAAGAAAGGATGTAAATGGTAATAAAACCATTGAACAAGCTTTAACTGAAATTAAAGGTGTTGGAATATCTTTATCTAAAACTATGTGCCGTACTTTAGACTTAGATTTAGACGCTAAAATTGGATACATTGCTGACGAAGATGTTTTAAGAATTGAAGAAATTTTAGAAAATCCTCAGAAATTTGACATTCCAACTTGGATGTTAAACAGAAGAGAAGATTATGAAACTGGTGATGACATTCACTTAATTGAATCTGATCTTGACATGACTTTAAGAGATGATTTAAACAGAATGAAAAAGACCAGAAGTTACAAAGGTAGAAGACACGAAGTTGGTTTACCTGTTAGAGGTCAAAGAACCAAATCTACTTTCAGAAAAAGTTCTTCAGTTGGTGTAAAACGTTCACGCGGATAGGCATAGAGCTTTTTTTTAGAAATTAATTAATTTAAATTCAATTTTATAAGGAGATGTTTTAATGGGACAACCTAGAAAAGCAAGGAAAAAGTATAATACACCACCACATCCTTGGAATGCGGAAAGAATTAAAAATGAAAACAAATTAATGACTAAATACGGTTTAAAAAACAAAAAAGAGATTTGGAAAGCTGATACTTTAGTCAGAAGATACAGTAGGGAAGCAAGATACTTACTTGGTTTCGGTACTGATCAAATGGTCAAAGAAAAATTACAATTATTAGGACACTTAGCTAGAACCGGTGTTTTGCCAGAAGGTGCTGCTCTTGAAGAAATCTTAGACTTAAATGTTGAAGATATCTTAAGAAGAAGATTACAAACTATTGTATACCAAAAAGGTTTAGCTCGTACTCCTAAAGAAGCAAGAATGTTTGTTGTACATGGTCACATAGCTTTAGGCGGTAAAAAAATCAATTCCCCAAGTTATGTTGTATTAAAAGGTCAAGAAGATGAAATTGGTTTCTATCGTTCTTCACCTGTAGCTAAACAAATTGAAGAGTATAACAACAATAAAGCTAATAAAGCTAATACTGAGGAATAAAGGGTGTAACTATGGCAAAAGATGAAAAATGGGGTATAGCTAATATTTACTCATCATTCAATAACACTATTATTACTGTAACAGATATTACTGGTGCTGAGACTATTTCTCAATGGTCTGGTGGTAAAGTTGTTCGTGCAGACAGACAACAAGCTTCACCTTTTGCAGCTATGGCTGCAGCAACTAGAATAGCTGATGATGCTAAAGAAAAAGGATTTGTTGGATTACATATCAAAGTAAGAGCTCCTGGTGGAAATGGACCTAGAAGTCCAGGACCTGGTGCACAAGCTACTATCCGTGCTTTAGCAAGAGCTGGAATTAAAATAGGAAAAATAGAAGATATTACTCCTATTCCTCACGATGGTACTGGAAGACCTGGTGGTAAAAGAGGAAGAAGAGTTTAAGTGGAAGGGTTTAATATGGAGATAGAAGTTAAAAGTCAAAGCGAAAATGAAATGGTTTTCATTGTTCGTGATGCAGAAGTACCTTTTATCAATGCTATCAGAAGATGTGCAATGGTTAATGTACCTAAGATAGCTATTGAAGATGTGAATATTATAAAGAATGATTCTGCAATGTTTAATGAGGTACTTGCTCATAGACTTGGTTTAACTCCTTTAGTTTCTGATATTGATGCACTTGAAGGTTTACCTTTACCTGAAGATGCTGAATGGGAAGATTTCAATAGTGGAATCTTATTTAGCTTAAATGAAGTCGGACCTAAAGTTGTTTATTCTAAAGATTTAATATCTTCAGACTCAAAAATTAAACCAGTATACGACACAATTCCTTTAGTAAAACTTAAAAAAGATGAAGAAATCATCATTGAAGCTTCTGCAAAAGTTGGTTACGGAAAAGAACATGCTAAATGGATGCCAACTACAGTTTGCGCTTATAAACAATATCCTGAAATCACATTTAATGATGTGGAAATTGATTATGATTGTGCTTTGGCATGTCCACGTGGAGTTTTAAAATCCGATAGAAGATCTAAAAAGATTAAAATTTTGGATATTGAAAACTGTGCCATGTGTAAAAGTTGCGTAAGGGCTTCTTCAAACGGATACATTAATGTTGGATATCGTGAAAATGATTTCATATTCAGAATTGAAACAGATGGGGCAATGCCTCCTAAAGAAGTTTTATTGAAAGCTTGTGATGTATTAGGTGAAAAAGTGGATAAGTTTATCAAATTTAGTGAAGAAGGAGGAAGTAAATAATGGTTAAGAAAGTAGTAAAAACAAATCCTAACCTTATTGAACTTATTAATAAACTTTATGAACAATCAAGAAATGAAGATGCAGCTATTTGGAAAGATGTTGCACAAAGACTTGAAAGGTCTAATAGAAGAACTGCAGAAGTAAATTTGTCTGATATTGCTAGACATGTTGAAGCAGATGAAACTATTTTAGTACCAGGTAAAGTTTTATCAAACGGTAATTTAGTAGAAAAAGTAAATGTTGTAGCATTAAAATTCTCAGCTAAAGCACAAGAAAAAATTGAAAGTGCTGGTGGAGAATGCATCTCAATTGATGAGATAATCGAATCAAATCCTAAAGGATCAAACATTAGGATCATTGAATAAGGGTGTTATTATGATTATTGATGGAGAAGGATGCGTTTTAGGAAGATTAGCTAGTGTAACTAGTAAAAATCTTTTAGAAGGCGAAGAAGTAATTATTCTTAATGCTGAAAAAATTATGTTAACTGGTAATAGAGACTGGGCTTATGCTAAATACAAACAAAGAGTGGACAGAGCAAGTATCTCTAACCCTCGTGATTTAGGTCCAAAATATCCAAGAAGACCAGATGATATATTTAGAAGAACTGTAAGAGGAATGTTACCTTTCAAAAAATCCAAAGGTAAAACTGCATACAAAGGATTAAAAGCTTTTGTTGGTGTACCTGCTGAATATGCAGATGCAGAACTCACTTCAGTTCCAGAAGCAGAATACAAAAACATTAAAAAAGGTATCGAATTAGGAGAAATCTCCAAACTTTTAGGAGCTACCTTTTAGATATATGGATGTGTGATTATGGTTAAAGTTATTCATACAAGTGGAAAACGTAAAACAGCTATCGCAAGAGGTACTGTTCAAGAAGGAACTGGTAAAGTTAGAATTAACAGAATTCCTTTAGAACTTTATTCCCCTGAGCTCGCTAATTTAAAATTACAAGAACCATTAACTTTAGCTGGAGATTTAGCTAATGAAGTGGATATCAATATCCGTGTTATTGGTGGAGGAGTAATGGGTCAAGCTGAAGCTGCACGTATGGTAATTGCAAAAGGACTCGTACAATGGTCTCAAGATATGGATTTAAGAGAAAAATTCATTCAATATGACAGAACCATGTTAGTAGGTGACCCAAGACGTTCCGAACCTAAAAAATACGGTGGTCCTGGTGCAAGAGCACGTAAACAAAAAAGTTACAGATAAATTCTGTACTTTTATATTTTATTTAAATTAGAAAAAAGATGATATAAATGATTCCTATTAGATGCTTAAGTTGTGGAAAACCAGTTTCTGCTCATTTTGATGAGTACACAATAAGAATGATTGGTGGTAAACAATTATTTCATGAATTAGAAGATCGTGATTTAGTTAGTAAGTTTATGGAACAATTAACTATTGAGAAAAAAGAAGCTAATGAGATTCTATCTAACTTAGGATTACGTGGCAATTACTCTGGTGACAAATCTAAAGATGTTTTAGACGAATTAGGTTTAACCAGATACTGTTGTAGAAGAATGTTAATTTCTCATGTTGAAACATGGGATTAAAACAATTTTAGGGATTTTATATTTAAAATATAATCTTGGTAAAATATATGCCTAATATGGAAGTAATATTCATGGATGCTGATAAAAAATTTACAAGGTTTGAAAGAGCAAGACTTCTTGGGGCTAGAGCTATTCAAATATCTATGGGTGCTAAACCTTTAGTTGAGATTAAAGATTCTCTTGATCCAATTGATATAGCTTATGAGGAGTTTAAAGCTGGAGTTTTACCATTAGATGTTATTAGAGATGAATAAATAGTTTTTCTATTTATTCCCAAATTTATTTAAAAAAAATAAAAAATACCAACATAACTCTATAAAGAAACTTACTGATTTTTTAAAGAGTATAGATTATATGGTAATAAATTAAATGACACTGAGGTGTTTTTTTTGGATAGTGTAATAGAAGATGTCCATGTTCGTAAGATTTTGGACAGCAGAGGAAACCCAACTATAGAAGTAGATGTAATTACTTGGAATGGTTTTGGTAGAGCTGCTGCACCAAGTGGGGCCAGTACAGGTTCTCGTGAAGTGGTATCTTTTCCGGAAGGCGGAGTCGATGTAGTCGTCCGTGAAATGGAAGATTTTATAGCTTCTGAACTTATAGGTATGGATACTGAAGATATAGCTACAATTGATGAAGTATTGAAAGAGATAGACGGTACTGAAAATTTGGCAGGTATTGGAGGTAATACTACTGTTGCTATTTCCATGGCTGTAGCTAAAGCAGCCGCAGAATCTTATAACATGCCATTGTATAAATACATTGGTGGAAATTTAGTTAATGAATTGCCATTTCCTTTAGGAAACATGATGAATGGTGGAGCACATGCAGGCGTTAATGCGCCGGATATTCAGGAATTTTTAGTAGTTCCTACCGGAGCTACAAGTGTTGTTGAAGGAATTTTTGCAAATGCTCAGGTTCATAAACGATTAAAAGAGTTAATTCAAACTAAAGACTCCAATTTTACTGGTGGAAAAGGTGATGAAGGAGGATGGATTCCTAATATTGCTAATGATGCCGCTTTGGAAATTCAAGCAAAAGCTTGTGAAGAAGTGGGAGATGAATTAGGAATTGAGATTAGGCCTTCATTAGATATGGCAGCTTCTGAACTATGGAATGCAGACGAGCAAAAATATGTTTATGCTCAAGATGGTGTTAAAAAAGACACTGGAGATCAAATCGATTTTGTTAAAGACATCATTGATACTTATAAAATGTTTTATGTGGAAGACCCATTCGATGAATCAGATTTCAATGGATTTTCTCAATTAACTTCCGAAGTCGGAGATAAATGTTTAATTTGTGGTGATGATTTATTCGTTACCAATAAGGAATTATTGGCCAAAGGAATAGAGACTAAAGCTGCAAATGCTATTATTATAAAACCTAATCAAATAGGCTCATTATCAGAAACTTTTGCTACAGTAAAATTGGCAAAGGAAAATGATATTGTTCCTGTTGTATCTCACAGATCAGGTGAGACAACTGACGAGACAATTGCACACTTGGCTGTTGGTTTATCATGTCCTATGATTAAAACAGGTGCTATTGGCGGTGAAAGAATAGCAAAATTAAATGAACTTATCCGTATTGAAGAAGAAATTTTAAATCCGCAAATGGGCAAATTCTAATCAAATATTTTAAAGGGAGAGAGAATATGGCAAAAGTAACTATAGATTATGACAAATGTGATGGTGCGGACTGTGCAGAATGTTCTGATGTTTGCCCTATGGAAGTTTTAGTTCTCGAAGGAGATAAAATAACTATCAACAATCCTGAAGATTGTAGTTATTGTGAAGTATGTATGGACGTTTGTCCTAACGAATGTGTTAAAATTGAAGATGAAGATTAAATAATAAAAACAAGGTGATTATATATGACTAATGAACTTTTAATTGATTTAGATAACTATTTAGCAGCAGGTTTACATATCGGAACCCAACAAAAAACAAGTGATATGGAAAAATATATTTTCAGAGTAAGATCTGACGGTTTATATGTTTTAGATATCCAAAAAACTGATGAAAGAATCAGACAAATCGCAAAACTTTTAGCAAAATATGACCCAGAAGATATTTTAGTAGTAGCTACCAGACAATACGGTCAAGCTCCTGTTAAAAAATTCGGTGAAATCACAGGCGCAAAAACTATCCCTGGTAGATTCATCCCTGGTACTTTAACCAATCCTAATTATGCTAAATTCATTGAACCAAAAATTATTGTAGTAACTGACCCAAGATCAGATTCACAAGCAATTTTAGAATCAAAACAAAATGGTATTCCTGTAATTGCATTATGTGATACTGAAAACTTACTCAGTTTTGTCGATATTGCTGTACCTGTAAACAACAAAGGTAGAAAAGCTATTGCATTAGTTTACTGGTTACTTGCAAGACAAATTTTAAGAGAAAGAGGAGACATTCCTGAAGACGGTGACTTGGATATTGAACCAACCGACTTTGAACTTAAATTCTAAATTGATTTGAATGATTAGAAAACCTGCTGTTGCTGGAGCATTCTATCCAGATAATCCAGATATTCTTAAAAGAACAATTGAAGATTGTTTTTTAGACAAGAGAGGTGTTGGTGAAATACCGATACTTGGTTCTTTTGATGATACAGAGTATCCTATGAATATTATGGTTCCTCATGCAGGTTATCAATATTCTGGTGCAATAGCCAGTCATGGCTATTGTAAATTAGTTCAAAAGGGTTTTCCTGAAGTTTTTATTATTTTAAGTCCTAATCATACAGGGTTTGGTAGTGAAATTTCTGTTTTCAATGAAGGAGAATGGATTACTCCTTTGGGAAATGTTGAAATTGACGATGAATTTGCAAATTCCATTATTTCCCATTCAAATATTGCATCAGCCGATTTCATGGCTCATGTTCATGAACATAGTATAGAAGTTCAGCTACCTTTCTTACAATATTTTTCAAATGATTTTAAAATTGTTCCTATTACTATGAGGTCTCAATCTTTTTCTGCTTCAAGTGATTTGGCAAAAGCTATTTTTGATGTCGGAAATGATTTGAATAAATCTTATGCAGTTATAGCAAGCACTGACCTGTCTCATTTCAACAATCAAGAAAAGGCTAATAAAGTCGACAATTTTGTTTTAGAGGATGTTGGTGAGATGAATGAATTTAAATTATTTGAGGAAGTTGTTCAGTATAACATTACCATGTGTGGTTACGGTCCTGTAATGACAACAATTTCTCTTTCTAAAATGTCAGGCAAGACAAATTGCGACATATTGTCATATGGGACCAGTGGAGATGTCACAGGGGACTTCACTTCAGTTGTAGGTTATGCTTCAGGTATTTTTAATAAGGTGTGAATATGATAGCAAAAGCTTCAGCTCCGGCAAAGGCAATTTTATTTGGTGAGCATTCCGTAGTTTATAGCGAACCAGCTATTGCTGGTGCTGTTAATAAAAGAGCTTATGTAACTATAAAAGAGTCTGATTGTGATAAAACTATTTTTAAAGCACCTAACATTAATTTTGAAGCTGAATTACTCACTAAAGAAAAAAAATATATTTTAAGGAAAGGAAAACCTGGTATTATTAGATATATTTTGGAATCTCTTTACAGAGTTCATGACCATACTCCAATAGACATTACATTATCTTCAAATGTACCTATTGGTTCAGGATTGGGATCATCCGCTGCGGTTACCGTTGCAACCTTGGCGGCATTATACCGATATCACAACATTCGTTTTAATAAGAAATCTTTAGCACATGATGCACACATGGTTGAACAGGCTGTTCAGGGTGTTGCAAGTCCGTTAGATACTTTGGTATCAACTTACGGAGGTCTTGTGTATCTATCCAGAAACAAGAAAGTGGAACATTTCAACGTTAATTTTAATGTGCCTTTTGTAGTCGGATACACAACTAAACATGGAAATACTGGAAAAATGGTTAAGGATGTTAAAAATCTTAAAAATAGGAATCCTAAAATCATTAACCCTGTAATATCATCCATGGGTAATCTGACCAATTATGCAAAGCAAGCTATTTTAAAAAGAGATTTTAATAAAGTTGGCGAATTAATGAACATCAATCATGGATTTTTAGATGTTTTAGGAGTCAACACTTTAGAATTGTCCAGAATGGTGTATAATGCCAGGGAAGCTGGAGCCATTGGTTCCAAAACTACTGGTGCCGGAGGAGGCGGTAGTATCATTGCACTTTGTCCGGGTAAAGTTGATGAAGTTGCAAAAGCTATCGAACGTGATGATAATGTTCTTCCAATTCGTTTTACACGTAAAGGAATTTCTTCAAGGGTTTATAAGTGATTTTCATGATTATTTTAAAAGTTGGGGGAAGCATTTTAACAAAAAAAGATTCCTCTAAAAGTGAAGTGGACAAAGCATCTTTAAAAAGAATTGCATCTGAAATTAAAGCTTCACTTGACAATTCAGATAAGGAACTTATTATAGTTCATGGTGCAGGTTCTTTCGGACATCCGCTTGCTAAGGAATACAAAATTGGTGAACCGTTTGACGCTGAGGATTATCCTCAAAAAAGAATAGGATTTTGCAAAACTCAAAATGCTGTTAAAAAATTAAACATGCTAATTTGTGAAGCTTTCATAGAAGAGGGTTTGCCTGTTGTTTCAATTCCGGCCTCAAGTTTTATGAGTGCAACCAATAAAAGGATTACTGAAGGAAATCTGGATTACTTTAACAGATATCTGAAAAAGGGTTTTATTCCGGTCATTTATGGGGATGTTGTCTTGGATTCACAATTAGAAATCTGTGTCATCTCAGGCGATCAGCTGATCCAGTATTTGGCAATGAATCTTAATCCAACACAGGTAATTTTAGGTACCGATGTCGATGGTGTTTACAATAAAAATCCTAAAACACATGATGACGCAATATTTTTTGATAAATTTTCATCACTTGATGACCTTGAAACTTTAGAAGGAACAACCAATATTGATGTCACCGGAGGAATGGTTGGAAAAATTAAAGAATTATTATATTTAGCGGATTTGGGTATTGAATCTAAAATAATAAATGCTGAAGTTAAAGATAATATTTTCAAAGTATTGGAAAATAAAGACGTTAAAGGAACAGTAATTTCAAGGGGAAATTAGAATTATGATTTCAGATAGAAAATTAGAGCATTTATTAATTTGTGAAAATTATGATGTGGAGTTTAAAAATAAAACTACTGGATTTGAAGACATTGAGTTGATTCATAATGTCCTGCCTGAAATTGATAAAAATGAAATTGATTTATCAACTTCCGTTTTTGGTAAAAAATTAGAATCTCCATTATTTATTACTGCTATTACTGGAGGGCATCCTGCCGCAAAATCTATTAATAAACAATTAGCTATTGCTGCTGAAACAAATAAAATTGCATTGGGAGTTGGTTCTCAAAGAGCAGCATGTGAACATCCTGAACTTGAAGACACATACGCTGTTGTCAGGGAGAATGCTCCTGATTGTTTATTAGTAGGTAATATTGGTGCGCCTCAATTAAATTTAGCTGAAAAAGCTGTTGAAATTTTAGATGCCGATATCCTGGCAATTCATTTAAACCCACTTCAGGAATCAATTCAACCGGAAGGAGATTTGGACGCAAGAGGTTACGTTAATTTAATCGAACAAATTTCCGAATCTGTTGATATTCCAATACTTGCTAAGGAGACTGGATGCGGAATATCTGGTCAGTCAGCAAAAACATTGGTTGATGCAGGGGTTGACTTTATTGATATTGAAGGAGCTGGCGGAACAAGCTGGGCTGCTGTTGAAACATATAGGGCCGAAGATAAATACTTCGGTGAGCTATTTTGGGACTGGGGAATACCAACTGCAATCAGTACCGTAGAAGTAACCAATGCAGTTAATGTTCCTGTTATCTCTTCAGGAGGTATAAGAAACGGTCTTGAAGCAGCTAAAGCAATAGCTCTCGGAGCTGACGCAGTGGGTATGGCTTTACCATTTTTAAAGAATTGTTCATCACAAAAACAGTTAAACGAATTAATTGATAAATTTAATGATTCTCTCAGAATTGCAATGTTTTTAGTCGGAGCTAAAAATATTGAAGAATTAAAACAAACAGATCTTGTTATTCGTGGAAAAACAAGAGAATGGCTCAATGAAAGAGGGATTAACACTAAGAATTATTCAAGGAGATAAAACATGAGCATAGAAGTAATTGCTATAGGCGGATATCAAGAGGTCGGGAAAAACATGACTGCAGTTCGCATTGGCGAAGATGTGGTAATCTTCGATATGGGAATTCATCTTGATAGAATTAGTATGCATGAAGATACAGATATCGACAGAATGCATAGCCTAGATTTAATTGAAAGAGGAGTTATTCCGGACGATACATTAATGAAAGACGTCGACGGTAAAGTAAAAGGAATTGTCTTCTCTCACGGTCACTTGGACCACATTGGTGCTGTAGCTAAATTGGCTCATAGATATGATGCACCATTGATAGGAACACCATATACAGCTGCTTTAATCGAAAAACAAATTAAAGGGGAACGTAAATTTAAAGTAACTAATCCTATTAGGCCTTTAAATCCTGGAAGCAAATTAAAATTATCCAAGGATATTACTTTAGAATTTGTACAGTCAACACACAGTATTCCTCAAGCTGTTTTTCCGGTTTTACACACTTCTGAAGGAGTAATTGTATATGCATTAGATTTCAAATTTGATAATCATCAAAAAGTCTCCCCACCACCTGATTATAAAAGATTAAGAGAAATAGGTAGAAAAGGTGTTCTGGCTTTAATCGTGGAGACAACTAACGCTAAAAATTATAATGAGGTTAAAACTCATTCTGAAAGAATTGCAAGAAATATTCTTGAAGATGTAATGAAAGGACCGCTTCAAGAAAAAACAGGTATGATTGTTACAACATTTTCATCTCACGTTGAAAGGGTACAGGCAATTGCAGACATTGCTAAGAAAAGCCACAGGGAAATATTTTTCTTGGGAAGGTCCATGGAAAGATTCTGTGGAATTGCACAAAAATTAGGAATTTTAAATTTACCTAAAAATGCAATTATCTACGGTTCTCCAAAGGCAGTAAACAAAGCTTTAATGAAAGCCGATGAAGACAGAGCTAATTATTTGCTTGTAACTACAGGTCACCAAGGTGAACCTGACGCACTGCTTCCAAGAATTGCAAACGGCAGAACCCCGTTCAACATCAAAAAAGGTGATAATGTAATCATTTCAGCACCTATTATTCCAAATCCCACCAATGCTGCTAACAGACATATTATGGAAAGGAGATTAAAATTAAAAGGTGCAAGAATTTATCCTAATGCTCACGTTTCCGGACACGCTGGAAGAGAAGACCACAGGGAATTCTTACGTATGTTAAAACCACAACATATTATTCCTGCACACGGAGATTTATCAATGCTTGCAGCTTATGCTGAACTTGCTGAAGAAGAAGGATATAGGATAGGTTATGATATCCATATTTTAAGAAATGCTCAAGCACAAGTTTTTAAAAGTTAAGAGGGATGTAAAATGAGTGATGTAAAAGAAGTACTTGGAAATTATTCAGGCGATATTACAAAAACAATTGAAGAAGAATTAGCAACAATTACTCCGGATAATCTTGCAGAAGCATCTGTTTATCTTACAAGAGCTGGAGGAAAAATGCTTAGACCTGCTTTAACATTAATAACTGCTGAAGCTGTTGGTGGATCTCGTGAATCTGCATTAAAATCCGGTGCAGCTATTGAATTGATTCACACTTTTTCACTTATCCATGATGATATCATGGACCAGGATGATATGAGAAGAGGAATGCCTTCCGTTCATAAGGTTTGGGGTGATGATGTAGCTATTCTAGCAGGGGACACATTATTCTCTAAAGCTTTTGAAATTATTATAGGTTCTAAGGGAACCAGTTCTGAACAAAACAACAAGGCTTTAGCTACTGTTGCTGACGCTTGTGTAAAAATCTGTGAAGGTCAAGCTTTGGATATGGGCTTTGAAGAAAGATTCGATGTTACTGAAGAAGAATATATGGAAATGATTTTCAAAAAAACTGGTGCTTTGATTGCAGCTGCTACAAAAGCTGGTGCTATCATGGGTGGAGCATCTGATGAAGTCATTGATGCTATGTATGAATATGGTCGTTTAATAGGTCTTGCTTTCCAAATTCAGGATGATTATCTTGATATCGCATCCGATGAGGAAACATTAGGTAAACCAATTGGTTCTGATATTGGAAAAGGAAAAATGACCATTATTGCAATTAAAGGTTTGGCCAGTGTTGAAGATGACAGATTACTGGAAATCTTAAAAGCTGAAAATAATTCTCAAGATGAGATAGATGAAGCAATTGAAATTTTAACAAATTGTGGCGCTATTGAATATGCTCGCAATTTGGCATTAGAATCTGTCAACCAAGCTAAAGAAGTACTTGAAATATTGGATGATTCTTCATCTAAACAGGTACTTGCTGACATTGCAGATTTTGTACTTGAGAGAAGCGCATAATTTTTCTCTCAATTTTTTTAATTTTTTTTTAAGATTCCAGAAAAATCCGGAATCTCATATTTTTTAAATAATATTTTTTATTTGGTTTTGAATTGAAATTTCTATATTTTTAAGTAACAATAGTATATGAATTTATTCAAGAAAGTGATTCTGTTGAATTTTTTTGAATCGCATTATAGAAATTTCATTCTGATGATAATAGAAACTATTATCACAAGTAATTTTATTTTAATTAGTATATATCTTTTTTCTTTGATTTTAAAGCAATTTTACGATGTTAAAGCAATTTTTTAGAGTTAAAGCAATAATGTTATTAACAACTTAAACATAATATTATTTTATGAAAGGAATTATTGGTGCAATTGCAGGTGACATTATCGGTTCAACAAGGGAACATAACACAATTAAAACAAAAGATTTTGAACTCTTTCCATTAATGTCAACCTTTACGGATGATACTGTGATGACATTGGCTATCGCTCAATGGTTATGTGATAACATGTCATCAAAAGAGGTTTTAATTAATAATCTGAAACATTTTGGAAACAGATACATTAACGCCGGTTACGGAAGAAGTTTTTACCATTGGTTGGGTCAGGAATCTCCTGAACCTTACGGAAGTTGGGCCAACGGATCTGCTATGCGAGTATCTCCATGTGCATGGGTGGCTGAATCGTTAGAAGAGGCACAAAAATTAGCTGAACTGTCTGCAATAGTAACTCACAATCATCCTGAAGGAGTTAAAGGTGCGCTAGCAACATGTGATGCAATTTATTTGGCTCGTATTGGTGCTTCAAAGGATGAAATCAGAGACCACATTGAACTTCGCTATGATTATGATTTAAGCAGAACTGTTGATGAAATCAGACCAGTTTACTCATTTGATGTGTCCTGTGCCGGAAGTGTTCCAGAGTCCATAATATGTTTTTTAGATGGTGATGATTTTGAAGATACTATCAGAAATGCCGTATCCTTAGGCGGTGATGCGGATACTCAGGCAGCAATTGCAGGAAGCATTGCCAGTGCATATTGGGAAGTTCCCGAAAATATTGCAGATGAAGCTATCGCTCATTTAGATGATTTCTTATTAAATACATTCATTGATTTTGAAGATAAATTCTTATGATTTTTTCTTCTTTTGCTTGTTTTTCATTTTTTTAAGCTGATTTAGGAATCTCTCATCATAGTTTCTTGCAATATCTTCATATTTGTTCCATATGCCTATTGCGGTTTCGGGAATTACATTACGTTTGTCTTCTGAAAATTTGGTATATGTATGCATCATTTCCTTTGAATCTGAGATTAACACCTTTACAAATGGAATGTCTGCTTTCTGGATGTTGATTTCGGCATCTTTAAACATTTTGATGATATTTATTTCTTCGTCGTTGACATAACATGTGGGTGATGCCAGAATATTCACGGTTAATTTTGGTCTTGACTTAAATGCCTTGATGAGCTGTTCTCCTTCGCCTTCAAACAGAAATCCTATTCTCATATTTACGGTATTTCTGGCTCTTTTTATGATTTCCAGTTCCTGTGATATGATTTTGTCAACACCGTATATTCTCCAGATTGGAGCCTGCACTTGACTCATACCGTTTTCATAGATGTAGGTCAGTCTTGTTATTGTATCATCTATTTCATTGTCCAGTCTTTCCTTTTCTCTGCTTAATACTTCAACAGGTGATTTGACATTGTATGTAAGAGGTCTTCCGTCTTCCACTTCAATAAAATTCTTTTTCACAAGGCTTTTCAAAACATCATATATTTTACTTCTGGGGATGCCTGATTTTTCAGCTATTTCTGTTGCATTTGACGAGATTAATGAAGTGAGTGTCACATATGCTTCAGCTTCATACATTGTTAGTCCGATTCCTTTGAGTACTGATATATTTTCATCCATATTTTAATTTTAAATTTGATTTATATATAAATGTTACTTTTCACCCTTAAACAGTGACAAAATCTTTATATGTAAATATGGTATTAAATATTATTAACGAATTATATGAGGTAATTATTATGGCAGAAGAAGGCTTAGATATGTTTTGTTATCAATGTTCCCAAACCGCTAAAGGTACTGGTTGTACCGTAAGTGGAGTTTGTGGAAAAAAACCAACTGTAGCAAGATTACAAGATAATTTAATCTTTACTATGAAAGGAATTAGTGCATACAACTATAACGCAAATGTTTTAGGAAAAAATGATCCTGAAATCGATGCATTTTTAACTAAAGGTCTTTACACAACATTAACCAATGTCAACTTCGATGTAAATGACTTAGTTGCTCTAGCACTTGAAGCAGGTAAAGTAAGTGTCGACGTAATGAGATTACTCAAAGATGCACATATTGAAGCTTACGGAGAACCACAACCTGTGGAAGTTAAAGTTGGAGCACAGGAAGGACCAGCAATCATTGTAACCGGTCACGACTTAAAAGCATTAGAAGAATTATTAAAACAAGTGGAAGGAACTGACATTAAAGTTTACACTCACTCAGAAATGTTACCTGCTCATGGATACCCTGGATTAAACAAATACGAAAACTTAGCAGGTCAATTAGGTGGGGCATGGCACGATCAAAGAACCGTCTTTAAAAAATACAATGCAGCAATTGTAGGAACCAGTAACTGTGTTTTACCAGCACTTGACGCATACAAAGAAAGAATGTTCACTATGGATGTAGCTAAACTTGAAGGAGTAAAAACCGTAGAAGATTATGATTTCTCAGAAGTAATTGAATGTGCAAAATCCTTAGGAGGATTAGAAGCTGAAGAATTAACCACAATTACTACAGGTTGGAGTGCAGGAGCTATTGTTGAACATGCTGACAAAATTAAGGAATTAGTTTTAGACGGTAAAATCAGAAGATTCTTTGTAGTCGGAGGATGTGACAAAGCAGCAAAACACAACGACTACTACAGGGAATTCGTACAGAACTTACCTCAAGACACTGTTATCTTAACATTAGCATGCGGTAAATACAAATTCAATGACCTCGACTTAGGTGACATTGAAGGAATTCCAAGATTATTAGATGTCGGTCAATGTAATGACACTATTGTTGCAGTTGATGTAGCATTAGCATTATGCGACTTATTTGACATGGAATTAAATGAATTACCATTAACAATTGTTCTTTCATGGATGGAACAAAAAGCAGCTGCTGTTCTCTGGGCATTATTATACCTTGGAAAAACAGACATGTGGCTTGGACCTGTGCTTCCTGCATGGTGTAATGACGATATCATAAATGTTTTAGTCGAAAACTACAATTTAACTCCTACTACTGGTGATGCTATAGCAGACATCAAAACCATTATGGGAGAATAATTATGGAAGATTTAAAAGCAAAAGCATTAGATATTGAAAACTTAGTCAAATACGAAAAAGATAGTGTAGTCAGCCGTGAAGTTATTAAAAAGGAGCTTGGAACAGTAACATTCTTCGCCTTTGATCAAGGTCAGGGATTATCAGAACATTCCGCTCCTTTTGATGCAATGGTTCAAATTATTGACGGTGAAGCAGAAATAACAATTTCTGGTGTAAAAAACACTGTTAAAAAAGGTGAAATGATTATCATGCCTGCAAATGAACCACATGCTCTTCAGGCTGTAAATGCACCTTATAAAATGATATTAACCATGATTAAAAGTGATTAATTTCATTTTATTACTTTCATTTTTTTCAAAAATTGGTATGGATTATTGGAAGTGCAAATCTTTCAATAATCTTCAATACAATTAAATAACTTTTTTTAGGAATTATTCAACTTATTTTTTCCACCATACCATTATCCAATCCGCTTTATCTTTAACATTATAGTATTTTTTAGTTTCACTGTCATATGTAAGAATTCTTTCAAGATATTCTCTCAGCAGTTCTTTTTCTTCATCGTTATAAATGTCCAGTCTGAATTTGCCGTTGTCCATAGCTTCTTCAATGCTGTCGTATTCTCTGTAATTGTTTAAGTCAAAACGGTCAATATTTGCATAAATTCCCATATTGAAAAGTATATTGAAGAAATAATTGTAATCAGGAAAGTTTTCTGTTTTTATTCCGAGTTCCCTGTCAAAGTCTTTTTCTATCTTTTTATTTTCAGGTCCAAAAATTGTTATAAATACATATTTGTTGGCTATTTTATTTAATTCGGATAAAACTTCCTCAATGGGAATAATGCCATTCAAAGATCTTGAACATACAACTACATCCATATCACCAATTTCCTCATATTTTATCTCTTCAATTGGTTTTAAAATGGTTTCAATGTTATCCACATTATTGTCTTTGGCTCTTTTTTCGAGATATTCAAGCATTTTTGGTGAGGAATCTAGTCCGATTACTTTTTTCACTCTTTTAGCAATTGGGATTGTTACTGATCCTTCACCGCAGCCAACATCAAGCACTGTATCATTTTCATCCAGAATTAATTTGGACAATAATGCATCGTTGTAGTCCTCTTTATGTGTTCTTTTAAAAAAGCCTGGTGCTGCTTTATCCCAGTCTTTATCAATTTTGTTTGCTAGTTTTTCTGCCCAAAATCCTGTCCAATCAACATCATTCGGATTCTTAATACATTGTTTCATAGTATCACTTTAAAATTCTTTTTTCATACATATGACGTTTTCATCGTCTTTAAATTGACCAAAATTTCTAATTGGTTTATATTTCAATTTTTCATATAATTTAATAGCTGCAATATTATTTTTGCCAGTAACAATATGGGAAAATTTGAAATTTTTTTCAATCACCTGTTTTTCCAGCTGGGTTATAAGTTTGAATGCAATTCCCTTTTTTCTGTATTCTTTTTTTACATATACCCTTTTAAACTCAACAGTATTTTCATTTAACTGCCTATAACTGGCACAGGCTACGGCTTTGTCGCCATCAAGAAGTATTATGACAACATGAGGCTTATCGAACTCATTGTATTTTTCATATTTTTTTAAGTCATCTCCAATACGTTGATAATATCCATTATCCAACTCTTCAACAAGTTCAAGGAATCTTTCATCTTTTTCATTTGTCAGAATGGTTTTCATTTTAGTTCATGTTTTTGTTTTTCCGGATAAAATGTTTTTATAGTCTTCATAGTTTTCTTTTAGAAGTCTTGGAATGTCTAATTCATATGGGCAGTTGTCTACACATGCATAGCATTCTATGCAGTTTTCTGTTTCAGCCATTGTTTTTTGCCATTCTTCGGTTAAATGAGGTTCTGTTGGGAATCTTCTAACCCAGAGTGACATCCTTGCACAGGTGTTTATCTTAATTCCTTCAGGACAAGGCATGCAATATCCGCATCCTCTGCAGAAGTCTTCTCCCAGTTCATTTTTATCTTTTTCAATGGCCAGTTTCAAATCATCATCCAAAACGGTATTTTCCCCGTAAGATAAAAATTCATCCAGTTCGGAGATTTTTTGAATTCCCCAAATTGGCAGAACATTATCAAATTGATTCAGGAATGCAAAGCTTGCTTTTGAATTGGTAATTAATCCTCCGCCCATTGCTTTCATAGCTATAAAACCGACATCAAGCTGTTTACATTTTTCAACCAGTTCTATTTCTTCTTCACCGCTTAAATATGAAAATGGGTATTGCAGAGTTTCATAAAGTCCGCTTTCAATGGCTTCATGTGCAAATGTTATTTTATGGGTTGTAATTCCGATATGTTTAATCATTCCTTTTTCTTTTGCTTCAAGCATTGCCTGATACACTTCATCATCTTTTTTAGGAACGAATGAAATGTTGTGGAATTGGTATAAATCCAGATAATCTGTTTTTAAGCTTTTCAGTGATGTTTCTAAATCGCTCCAAAATACTTCCGGTGTTTCCGCTGCGGTTTTACTTGCCAGCAATAACTTTTCACGAGGTAAGTCTTTAAATGCATTGCCCATCTTTTCTTCACTGTCTGTGTAAAAATGGGCGGTGTCATAAAAGTTGATGCCGTTATCATATGCTTTTTTAAGAATTTCTATTGCTTCATCCATATTGCATCTTTGAATTGGAAGTGCTCCAAATCCATTTTTATTTACTTCAAGATTAGTTTTTCCAAGCCTCATTATCTTAATTCCCTATAATTCTTAATGTTTATATATCTTCAATTAAATAAATAATATTACTTATTTTTTTAATAGAATTATTAATTGTGATGATTAAATGAATGATTTAGAAGAGATTATCTATAAACATGCTTTGCTCAATGCTGCAAAACATAAAGGATCAGCAAATCCTGGTGCAGTAATGGGTTCAATCATGTCAAATGAACCAGAACTGAGAAGTAAAGCAAAAGAAATTGGTCCAATGTCTGGTAAAATTGTTGCAAAAGTCAATGCTTTATCTTTAGATGAACAAAAAGCAGAAATGGAAAAATATGGTGTTGAAGTTCAGGAGAAAAAACCTAAAGCTAAAGAGACAGGCCTTCAGGAACTTCCAGGCACTCATGAAAATATTGTATTGCGTTTTGCTCCAAACCCAAGCGGACCGCTTCATATTGGCCACTCAAGAGCTGCAGTTCCAAATGCCGAATACGTAAAAAGACATAACGGTAAATTAATTTTAAGAATTGAAGACACTGACCCTAAAAGGGTATTTGAACCTGCTTATGAAATGATTCCTGAAGATCTGGAATGGCTGGGAATCAGTCCTGATGAAATAATTTATCAGTCAGACAGATTTGAAATCTATTATGATTATGCTCGCCAATTAATAGAAAAAGGTGCTGCCTACATGTGTACCTGTGACGGTGCAGATTTCAAAGAGCTTAAAGACAATTGTAAAGCTTGCCCTTGCCGTGATAATAGTGTGGAAGAAAACTTGGCATTATGGGAAAAATTTGACACTATGCAGGCAGGAGAAGCAGTTCTTAGGGTTAAAACCGACATTGCTCATAAAAATCCTGCAATTCGTGATTGGGTTGCAATGAGATTGGTCGATGAAGAACATCCTCGTCTAGGAACAAAATATAGAATATATCCAATGATGAATTTTTCAGTAGCTGTTGACGATCATTTAATGGGTTTAACTCATGTATTGAGAGGTAAAGACCACCTTGCAAATACTGAAAAGCAAAAATATCTCTATGACCATATGGGATGGGAAGTGCCTGAATATATCCACTACGGCCGATTGAAAATGGAAGATATTGCACTCAGTACCTCAAAAGCCAAAGAAGGAATTGAAAATGGCACATATAGTGGATGGGATGACCCAAGACTCGGAACTTTGAGAGCTATTGCAAGACGTGGAATTGACCCAAGAACCATCTATGAATTAATCACCGAAATGGGTGTTAAGATGGCGGATTCTGCAATAAGCTGGAAAAAGATTTACGGATTGAATCGTAATTTCTTAGAACCTGTAGCCAACAGATACTTCTTCTGCGAAGACCCTGTAAAAATCACTGTTGACGGTTACGATGACGGTAAGGTGGACATTGAAAGACCGCTTCACGCAGACCATTTGGACAGAGGTAACAGGCACCTGCCATTTGACGGAACTGCATATCTCGCATCTTCCGACATTAACGATGGACTTTTCCGTTTAATGGATGCAGTAAATGTTAACATTAACGGTGAGGAAATAACTTATCATTCCACTTCATTTGAACAGGCAAGAGATGCTAAAGCCAGAATTATTCAATGGGTGCCTGTAGATGAAAATGTTAATGTTAAAATAGTAATGGATGATGCTTCAATTAAAACTGGTATTGGAGAAAGTGCACTTAAAGATTTGGAAGTTGGTGATGTTGTCCAATTCGAAAGAGTGGGTTTTGCTCGTTTGGATGAAATTGCTGATGATGAATTAATATTCTACTTTGCCCACAAATAGGTGATTTGATGACATTATTCTCAAATGGTTTTGTAACACTTCAGATGCCTGAAGACTTTGAAGCTGTTGCTACAAAAGATGAATTCAATGACATGTATCTGGTAAATACAAAAATACCTATGTCAATTAAATTTTCAACAACTCCTACTTTGGTCGGCCTTCCGGAAATCATGGAGGATATTGAAAAAAACTTAAAAAACAATGACCGTATTGATTTGGTGACTTCAGATTTTCTGGCTATAAATGATGATATATATTATATGATAGTCTCATCATTCTCTGATGGTGAAAAAGAGATTCGCCGTAATGAATTTCTGTATGTTGAGGATAATAATCTGTATATCTTTGAATATACTTATCCGTATGCTGACAGGGAATTGGATGATTTCTATTTGAACGTAATCAGATCTTTAAAGATTATCGTACCAAAATATATTGTTGAAAACGGCAGTTATAGGTTAAATAAAGAAGAATCTCAATGATTTTTCTCTATTTCTTTTTTTTTTAAAAAATAAGTTTTGTGGTGTTAGTAAAAAAGATATTAGTATATCTTTTTCACATCTGCAGGTTTGATTTTTATATCTTTTCTTCTGTATCTTACAGAGATGTCATCACCGTTGATTGCATAAACCTGACTGGAATAAGTTTCCCCATCATGTTTGAAGATGATTTCATCTCCTTTTTTAAGTACAACTTCAGAATTGTTTAGATGGATTTTAATATTTTCCCTTGATGGTTTAGGTTTAATGGTATTTAAAACCGGTTCAACCTTTTTCACTTCGGATTTTTCAAATAATTTGCGTGTGTTTTGTTCTCTTATCGCTTCATCATAGTTAGGTTCATAGTATTCACCGAATTCATCATGGGTTTCGTTGATGATTGGTGCATATTCATCCTCATATTCATTAACATTTCTGATGTAGTTTTCTTCTAAATCATTGATTGGACTGTACTCAGGTTCAGGTCTTAATCTTTCCTTAACGTCTTGGAAGATTTTTGAACCTTTGATTGTATTTTTAATTTTGTTTAGGTCATTTCTATAATCCAATTCATTTGTTTCTTCTGGTTCAAATAAGTTAGAATCATCAATAGGTGCTCCAAAGTCATCAGATTTTTCTGAAATTTTAGTTGGGGATTTTAAAGCAGGTTCTTTAATTTCCTCTTGGACATTATCTTCTGAATTCAATAAAACATCGGTGATATTGTCACTTTCAGATATTTCTTCAATTTCTTTTTCTTCGACTTCCTGTGAAGCGCTGGAAATTGCTTCTTCTATATCTTTTTGTGATGCTACAGAAGGAGTTTCACTGACAGTTTCATCAGGTTCTTTCTCAGTGAGCACATCTTCAATAGTTTCAACTTCTAAAACCTCCTGAACTGTATCTTCAGGTGTTTCTTTTTCTTCTTTTGTAATGATGTCTTCTATGGTTTCTTCTTTTGGTTTTTCTGTGGTGGTAACGTTTTCTTTTTCTTCTTTTGTAATGATGTCTTCTATGGTTTCTTCTTTTGGTTTTTCTGTGCTGGTAGTGGTTTCTTCAGGAACTTTATCTTCGCCGGATAATATTTTTTCTATTTCCTCGTCGGCTAAAATTTCTTCAATGAGTTTATCTTCAATTTCCTCATTTTCTTTTCTTCTTCTGATGCTTTCTTTAAGTTCATTTAACTCTTCATCATCATCTTTGTGAATTTGCTGTGCTTCTTTTTCCCTTTCACTGTCTTTTCTTTTGGATTCTTTAATCAATTCATCGATAGTGAATAAATCTTTTAATTCATGTTTTTCGTTATCTTGACTCATAATTTCAACCTGGTATTCGTTCATTGGATCTTGATTTTTTTTAATTTTATTTTCATAATTGATAAGTACTTGATTTTGAGATTCGTATTCGAGGTTTTTATAGTTGTCCTCTTCAACTTCAGGGGCGAGATAAATCCCTGCATCCTCTTCTACAATAGGACTGGACTTATTAAGAAAATTATTATTTTGTTGGGTTTGTGGATTCAGAGAAGGTTTTTCAGGTTCGGTTTTCCGTTGGTTGGATAAAAAATTACCAATAGCCTCTGTAGGCAATATAGATTCTTCTTCTTTTTCTAATTCAGCTCCTCTATAATGCAGTTTAACCAAAATAATGGCAATAGCACCTATAATAAAAATGGTTGCCCAAAGTATGATTGTTGTTCCGTTCATTTTTCCTAACCCTTTTTCTTAATTTATAGTAAATATAATATATGTAAAATACTTAATTTAAATATTTTCATGGACTATTTAAATGTTGATAAAAATTTTTTAAATTTAAAAATAATTGTTTATTTTATTTTTTTCGATTATCTGAGTATTTCTTATCAGTTTTTGTAGTCATACTGTTTTCACATTATATGTTTAATAATTAGATAGTTTTTAAAATATTTTTTTATTTTTTAATTAAAAATCTGTATATTTTACCATACAATCAATTTATATATTTTTAAAATAAAATATAAATTAGATTAATGATTTATGAGGAATTATCATGGTTGTTAAAATTAACGAAAACTATCTTAAATTAAAAAGCAGTTACCTTTTTGTAGAAGTAGCTAGAAGAGAAGCGGAATTTAGAAAAGCCAATCCCGATGCAGACATTATTAAAATGGGTATTGGAGATGTTACTAAACCATTAGTCCCGGCTGTTGTAAAAGCATTCAGCGATGCTGTTGATGAAATGGGAAATGCAGATACTTTTATGGGCTATGGTCCTGAACAAGGTTACGGTTTTTTAGCTGAAGCAATTATTAAAAATGATTACAATCCTCTTGGAATATCACTGGATACTGATGAGGTTTTCATAAGTGACGGTGCAAAATGTGACACTGGTAATATCCAGGAAATTTTTGGCATTGACAATAAGATTGCTGTAACTGACCCTGTTTATACTGTATATGTTGATACCAATGTAATGGCAGGCAGAACCGGTGAAATGGGTGACGATGGAATGTATGAAGGATTAACATACCTTAAATGCAATGCCGAAAACGGTTTTGTCCCTGAACTTCCTTCCGAACCGGTTGACATAATCTATTTATGCTACCCTAACAATCCAACCGGTACTACACTTACAAAAGATCAATTGAAAGTTTTTGTTGATTATGCAATAGAAAATAAAGCTATTATATTATTCGATGCAGCTTATGAAGTATTCATAAATGAAGACAATGTTCCTCATAGTATTTATGAAATTGAAGGTGCAAAAGAAGTTGCAATAGAATTTAGAAGTTTTTCAAAAACTGCAGGATTCACCGGAACACGTTGTGCATTCACTGTTGTTCCTAAAGAATTAAAAGCATATGACAGCGAAGGTAATGCAGTTGAAGTAAATCCTTTATGGAATAGAAGACAAACCACAAAATTCAACGGCGCATCTTATCCGGTGCAAAAAGCAGCTGAAGCGGTTTACTCTCCAGAAGGTAAAAAAGAAATTAAAGAAGTAATTGATTATTATATGGCTAATGCTAAAATAATTAGAGAAAGTTTAGCTGATTTAGGTCTTGAAGTTTATGGTGGAGTAAGTTCACCTTATATCTGGGTAAAAACTCCAAATAATATGGACTCCTGGGCATTCTTTGATTTATTATTGAACGAAGCTAATGTCGTTGGAACTCCAGGTTCCGGATTCGGCCCTAGTGGTGAAGGTTATTTAAGACTTACTGCATTCAATACTTTAGAAAATACTAAAGAAGCTATGGATAGAATTTCAAAATTAGAATTTTAGGTGTTAAATTTGAAAGCTAAATTTGAAAAACCTGTTGAAATAGAAGAAGAAGACACATTTAAAACTATTTTATCCAAATATGGTGCATTGGCTTTGGATAAACAAGAAAATTTATCTGAATTAATTGGTGAAACTGTAGGAGAACTAGATATTGAAGAAGGTAAAATCTCATTTGGAGATATTGAAATTCCTGTTCAGATTTTAAGCTTCTATAATCCTGATTTAAGACAATGGTCATGGGCATGGGATAATGAGGATATTTTTGGAAAAGATTTGATTCAAACTGCTTTTAAGGTAAAAGAGTTTGGTGATAACTTTAATATTCCTGAATTAAATACTCCTGTTCTAAATGCAGATATTAACGATTGCCATACCCTGGCAATGGTTGCTATAGGTCTTTGTAATATGGATGCATATTATGCAGTTTCAGAAGAGGGACTGGATATTTATGTTGTATTCAATTCAGATTTGATTAAAGAAAATAATTCCCTTATCAAATTTAGGGATACATTTTATACATTCCAAAAGAATTTCAGGATTTATCCTCAAATAGCATTTGAATCTTATACAAAACTTAAAGGCTATGGATTTAAACCTCATGATGATTTTGCTGTAGCTAAAATTGGTGAAAGCAGGATTATTGTTGGTTTTACTGAAAGAGGCAACGTAACTCGTATATTAATGTATGATGAAGAGGATTAGTGGTATTATGGATCGGGATTTAGTTGAAGAAATAGAATATCTGATAGAGGTTTTAACTAAATCCGGATTTTTTAATATTGATGAAATCCAGGAAATATTGGAAGATCAATTCATTGAGGAGGATATTGATTTTTCTCAATTCAATATTTCTTTAAATGATTTTGATAATGTCAATTTCAACAAACTTGAATGTGCATTCAATTCACTCGTTGAAAAGGATATTTTGGCTGTACATAATTGCGGTTTTGATATTGAGGAAGGCGTTGCGGATGCTTTTGAATTGCAGGTACACTTATTGAATAATAAATTCAATCCCGTAGGTTTTTGTTTTTACACTTTTGAAGATGTTGAGGAAGCAATTTGGGACAATAAATTAAAAATCACATTTAGCGATTTTGAAAATAATGAGAAAAAAGCATTGGAAATTGGCGAAATTGCTGCAGAAAGTTTGAAATCCGAAGGCTTTTCAATTATATGGGATGGGACTGTAAACAGTCAGATTGAAATAAATCCTTTCAAATGGGATAAATCTTTTGATAGTGAAAAGGAATATGAAATTGAAGGCGCCTATGAGTGTTTTATTAATAAAGATGTGTTAAAATGAATGTGAGATCACTAAAATTAATTCGTGAAGTAATGATTAATTCTTCTAAATTAACTTCTGTTGAAATAGCTCAAGATTCCATATATCTGGAATTTAAAGATGTTGAACTGGGCGTTCCTAAGGAAAGTGAAGATTTTCCTTTGACTGTTCGTTTTGCAGTTGATTCATTCATAACTGCTTTTTATAATAATATTTGGGATATTGATTTTTTGGCAAAGTACAATTTCAAAAATCAAATACTGAGCGAAGAGGTCTTATATGATATTGTCGAAGTTAAATTCATTGATTTTGAATATCTCAATACCTTTTTCTATAATTTCAAGAAGGAAAAAACAATTTCAGTTGTCGATGATTTTGATATCCACAATATCCGTAATGATTTTTTCATGTTGATAGAAACAAAAGACATGGCTATTGCTGTTGGCGGAAATCAAATGGATTTCTTCACCAAATATGAAAAGTTGGATGATGCTTCTTTAAGGGAACTGTCCAATCAGTGGATGCTTTCTTTTTTAAAATATCATTTAAAAAGAAACATTGTTAAAAATCCTGTCTTCGAAAATCATCCTCTGATGTATACTAAGAAATAATTTTATATTGATTTTATTTTTAATATTAAAAAAATTAGTTTAATAGATATTTTATTTAATTTCAAATTAATATCTATTAAAATTATTAACTCTTATTTTGATTTAACACATACTTAATGTGGAACGTGATTAGTGATATAATTGAATACTCCACGAACTCCTGATACAAATCCGTTGTATTCGGTATTGTGGATATTGCTCATGTCATCTTCAATACGGTCATCTATTTCCTTAACGAATGTTGTATTGTTGTAGTCGGCTGTTGTGAAGTAGTGGACCTGAATTGAATAGTTTGTATCCTCTTTTTGGAATACGTAGTTTACTCCAATATGGTTCCAGATTTCATCAGTATCTCTTGATGGATTTGAGAAATATTGCTTGGAAACATTAACTCCTGATATAGTACTATTTTCATTTTTTAAAACTTTATATCCGCCATTTTCCATTGATTTGAATTTTGATACTGATAATGAAGTAATATGGTCTTCCGGCCAGTCATCCCAATGGTCAATGAAAACATATCCATTTGTTATTGCATGCGGGGTTTTGGATTGGTTTGTTAAATTCAATTCGTCTGTTGAATTCCATGCTTGTGGAACGACAGCAATACTGTGTCCAAATTCCACGGTGTCATCAGTTTTAAAACTTAAGAAACTGTTTATTCCGTTAATGTTAATTGCTAGGAAAATGATAATGACTATAATTATCACTGCACGGATTATGTCTTCTCGCCTCATTGTTCTTTACCTCCTTTGTGTACAGTTTTAGACCATTTTCTTTCTTTTCTAGTCATCATAGTGTACATAGTTAAGAAGAACAATGGAATCAAGTGGAAACAATAAATATAATATTTAACGAGGTCTTTTATTAATTCTAGAGCTCCTAGTCTATCTCTTACAAGAGCGAATATCATTCCTGGGAAAAATGCAATAGCTGATAGAATACCTACTATCACAGGAGCTTCCATTCTGATTAAAGTAACGTTCTGGAAAAAGAACCATGAAATTGCATTAAGTATTGTAATAACGAATCCGAAGAAGATTAATAGGTTAAAACTGTAAAATGAAATGTGCTCAATAACATTGAATTTTTTCAATAAGGAAATTTTTGATCTTAAAATTTGGGGCAAGTAGACAAATAATGTTTCAAAGTTTCCGATTGCCCATCTAATTCTTTGTCTATAAAATGATTTCCAATCGGTAACGGCTTCCTGGTAAACTGCACATTCACCGCAGTAACTGATTTTTCCTCCTTGAAGAATGATTTTAATGGCTAAATTCAAATCTTCAGTAACTGCAAATCCATCCCATTTTCCGCATTCAATTATGGCTTGTTTTTTCACAAACTGTCCGTTTCCACCTAAAAATCCTGTGTGGCCTAAATTGTCTTTTGCAATTAGTGTATTTCCGAATGTTGTAAATTCTACATGTTGCATACGGGCTAAAAAGTTTTCATTCTTATTAAACATTTTAACTCTTGTTTGCACGCCGTCTATTTCATCATTTATGTAAGGCATGACAGTTTTCAGGTAATCTGGTTTAATTCTTGTATCTGCATCAAATACGCCAATAATCTCTCCTCTGGACAATGTCAATGCATCATTTAAAACAAAACCTTTTCCCTTTCCAGATCTAGGAGGGTGTCTTGTAACGATTTTAACTTGAGGATATTCTCCTTTTAAACTGGATAATATTTCTCCGGTGGAGTCTGTAGAACCGTCATTTACAACAATAAGTTCATAGTTTGGTTCTCCATCATCATTATGATAATCAAGTTGGCATACGCTTCTTACAGTATCTTCAATTGTATACTCTTCATTGTGTGCAGGAATGAAAATACTGACAAAAGGATATTCAGAAATAGGTTCTGGCTTTTTCTGTTTTTTAAGACTGACTAGTGAATTAATAAGCATTGCTCCGGTAGGAATTAAAATTACCCATTGCAGCCAAGTTGCATTTCTGGACAATATTGCCATGATTATTAAAGAAACACAAAGAATCAGAAGTAAACTGGAATCTGATTTTTCAATCAGAAGCTCTGTACTTTTTTCCTGTAATTTTGATTGAGCCTCTTGGATAGTCTGGATGTTTCTTTCATGCTTTCTTAAAGCTACAGCCATGGACCTTTGAAGTTCATCTTCGTCAAGAGGTTTAATTAAATATCCATAAGGATTGCTCATTAATAATTTATCGATGGTTTCATTGAATAAATCTCCGATGATGACTATGATTGGAATGTTATACAGTTCTAAATCATCAGTTAATTCAAGCAAGTCGATTGATTCAATCTCGGAATCTAAAAATATTAGATTTACGGATTCTTCAACTTTTTTGAATATGTCACTTTTTTCGTAGGCAGAACCTACAAAATCATAGTCATAATTAACTACATATTCTTGAATTTCAGACAGCAATTCCTTATCTTGGCTGATTGCAAAAATCTTTGGCTTACCTTCGATTAATTCATATTCAGTCATGTTAAATCATTTATTCTGTAAAGCCACTAGCATCGTCAATTCTTTTTTCTTCTAACTTTGCTCTGTTGATAGTAATTTTGAGAGTTTTATCTAGTTTTTGAATATCATAAGGTTTTGAAACAAATCCATATGATCCTTTAACATTAGATTTTTCAAAGGTGTCTGTGTCTGTGTTTGCTGTCAGGTAAATGATTGGAATTCTCAATTCTGAAATAATTTCTGCAGCTTCAATACCTTCCATATCCCCTTTTAATTTAATATCCATTAAAACAACGTCAGGTACGGTTTCTGCAGCGGTATCGATTGCATCTTGACCGGTATCTACTGTATCTACTATTTCATATCCTAATTCTTCTAAACTATATTTCAAATCTAATGCAGTAATTGCCTCATCTTCTACAATTAATATTCTTTCATTCATTTTAAACCATCCATTATTAATATTAATTTATTATTGTTTATTTTATAAATATTTTAAGTGTATTTTGTTCGTATTTTTCTTAACTATTATCCTTCGATAGTGTGTTCCATATTTAATGGGAATGTTAGTCTGTAACCTGTTCCATTTTCGTGTTGGTATAACTCGATATGTCCGTCTAGCTGTTTTGTGAGATTTTTAATAATTTCACAACCCAAGTTTTTAGATATTTTTTTAGGATTTTCTATACCAATACCATTGTCCTTAAGGATTAACTGTCCGGTTTCAGGGTCTAATTTGCTAATTTTTTTGTAAATTACTTTATTTGGAACGCTTTTATCTGGGAATGCATGTTTTATCGCATTCATTGTTAGTTCATCAATGACCAATAACAGTGGTGTAATGACTTCGATGGTTAAGTTAATGTCGTCATCCACTTCTGACTCGAATTTAATTCCATCTCTTAAACCGATCAAACTTGTCATTTGACTATCTTGATCAACAATATAATCTTTTAAATTAATATTTTTGAAATCTGTAGTGTTATAAGTCTTTTCATGAAGAATAGCCAATGAAGATAATCTTGATTGCATGTGGTCTATGATTATGTGAGGTTTATCTTTATATGCTCTTTTTTCAAGATTTAGGAAACTGTTTAATACTTGCAGATTATTTTTAACTCTGTGGTGGACCTCTTTGATTAAAACTTTTTGGTGTTCGTTTGCTTCAACCAATTCCTTTTGTTTTTCTCTGTCTTCAGTCACATCAGTCAAAAATCCGATACTGTGTGAATTTTCTCCAAACTCGAATCTTTCAAGATATACTTCGATGGTTTTTTGATTGTTTTCATCACCATGCACGTTATAAGTGAATGTTTTTTCAACTTCGTCTATTTCTCCATCAGCCAATCTTTTGATTTCAGCTTTTACGTCTTCTTCAACAATATTGTCAATCACTTTTCGGCTATGGTAATATTTTTCTGGATCGGTTTCAATCACATGGTAAAAACCTTCGGAGAATTCATAGTGCTTGACGTTCAATGGGTCAATTAACAATGCCAGTTTTGTGCTGCTTTTGAAACCTTTAAGTAAAAAGTCAACAGGTCTGGTCATTTTCCTGTTTGAATCGGTACTCACATCCTTCATTAAACCGTATCTATTTAATAATTTGCCTTCATCATCAAATTTGGAATATAAGTTTACTTCAATATACTTTAATGTACCATCATCTGTTTTTATTCTGATAATTGAATCGTATGTGGTTTTTCCATCATCCAGCTCATTAAGCATTTTTTTCACTAATGGCTTGTCTTCCGGAATAACTAAATCAAAAACTATATTGTAATATTCGTCATTTTCTTCACGTGTACGGTTGAGAATATTGTAAATACCCTGTGTCCATGTGTATCTGTCGTTGATTTTGTAATAGCTTCCTGTTTGTGAGAAGTATTCAATTAAATTAGCTTTTTCATCAGCACCTTCATCAGGAACATGTAATCTAGTTTCCTGATTGTCACGGTGGTCTGAAATTAGGATAATTTTACCCAAATCGTTAAGGATTCGGACGTTAGAAAATCTAGCTAGTTTTTCATGGAAATGATAATAAAATATCATTCTTTTTGATTCTTTTGTTTCATAAACATGTCTTAATGGTTCAATTAAAACTTTATAAAATCCTGGTGATGTTTTACTGAGCAATCGTCCAGTTACATCATCTTGATGTATGTTACCGCGAACTAATGCACCAAGCCCTAATCTTTGCACAATAAAGTCCTCACCGTCATTATAAGGTATAAATACGTCTAAATCGTTTGATATGGAATCTAATGTTTTTTCAAATGGTATTTCTGGTGTTTCAAATTGTCGAGGGACATGTTGAAATAGTTCACTTTCTGTAATGTCGTAGATATGGACTTCTTCAATATCTTCGAGTTGGCGATATGTTTTTTCAAGCCTCATTTAAGTCACCTGCATTATTTTTTTCATGATATTCTTCAATTGCATGTTCAAAGTTCACAGGGAAAATTATTCTAAATCCTGTTCCGACATCAGTGTCTAAAATTTCGAGTTCCCCATTGATTTGTCGGGTTAAATTATTTATTATTTCCCATCCCAAATTGTGATTAATTAATGAATCAGGACTTTCAAGTCCCACACCGTTATCCTTAAGAATTAATTCACAGAAATATTTGTCAATATAATCAATCTTTTTAGATATAGTTTTATCGGGCATTTCCGGATCGGGGAATGCATGTTTAATCGCATTCATTGTCAGTTCATCAACTATTAAAAGTAGGGGTGTAATCACATCCATAGGTAAATGGATTTTTGGATCTATTTCGGATTCAAAATGAATATTTTTTGTTCTAAATAAGGACTGCAAAGTATCGTCCTGGTCATGCATATAATCTGCGAGGTTAATGTTAATGAAATCATCGGTATTATAAGTTTTTTCGTGCAGAAGTGCAAGTGAAGCTAAACGTGCCTGCATGTTATCTAAAATTCTGTTAGGATTATCTCCATATGCTCTTCTTTCAAGATTCAGGAAACTGTTTAATACCTGCAAATTGTTTTTAACCCTGTGGTGCACCTCTTTAATTAAAATATTTTTAGTGGCATTGGAATCCATTAACTCTTTCTGTTTTTTACGGGCGTATGTAATATCTGTTAAAAATCCGATACTGTGGCTTTTATTACCGTATTTGAATTTTTCAATAAATAATTCACAGATTTTTTGGTTATTCGGGTCTCCTTTCACATTATATGTGAAAATCCTATTCACTTCATTTCTCTGATTGTTGATTAATTCCTCAAGTTCTTCTCTAACATCATCTTCAACGACATTGTTTAAAATTGCTTTGTTGTGAATATATTCGGTTTTAGGAACTTCAATCATTCTATAGAATCCTTCACTGAATTCATATCTTTTGCTTAATGGTTCAATGAGTAGAGATAACTTGGTATTGTGATTAAAACCGTTCAGCATGAAATCGACAGGTCTTGTCATATGTTTATGTGAATCCACACTGACGTCCTTGAATAAACCGTAATGACTTATTTCCTCACCGTTTTCATCAAATTTGGAATAAAGATATGTGTCCAAATATTTTATATGTCCTCCAGGGGTTTTAATACGAATAATATTTTCGTAAGTGTCAGTTTCAGGGCTCATTGTTTCAAGCAACTCTTCAACCAGAGGTTTGTCTTCAGGAATTACTAAATCAAAAATAATGTTATAAAATGAGTCATTTGGCTCCCTTGAACGGTTTATGATATTATAAATGCCGGGGGTCCATGTAAATTCGTCTCTTGTTTTATAATAGCTTCCGGTCTGTGAGAAGTATTCAATCATGTTTGCTTTATTCTCGTCTTCTTCTCTTTTTTGCTCTTCGAGCGTTTTTTCTTCTTCATCAATTTTGTTTAAAATATCTGAAATAATATAAATTTCATCTTCGTCCTGTGCAATATGGACGTTTGCAATATTGCTTATGCGGTCACTGTTATAATAAAATATTCTCATGGTTTTGGTTTTATTGGTTTCATAAACTTCTTTAAGTCCATCTTTGAATATTTCATAATAAAATGGTGAGACTTGACTTAATTTTCGCCCTTCAACATTTATTAATTGCGCATTAGCTCTTTCTAGAATGCTCCACCCTACACGTTCAACAATAAAATCTTCTCCACCGTCAATTGGTGTAAATACATTTATGTCGGAAGGTACATGTTTCATTATATTGCTGAAACGAACTTTTCCAGGGTCTTTAACTTGAGGAGCATTTTTGAGAAGTTCGACTTTATTAAAATTGTACACACGAACCTCTTCGACTTTTTCCAGTTCTCGATACTTCCTTTTTATATGCATGTAATTACCTGATTTTTGTTAAATATGTATTAATTTTTATTTAATATTATATTTATATTATAATGAAAATAGTTTAAAATGGAAGTATATAAAATTTGGAAAACCTTTTTAATTAGTAAATATATAGTATTATTGTTATGAAAATTTTATAAGATTTTCAATTATTGATATTTTAAAAAGGAGTTATTAGATGACTTGTAGTATTTTAGTTGGTGGAGCATGGGGTGATGAAGGTAAAGGAAAATGTATTACCTACCTTTGTGACAATGATAAGCCAGAGATTATTGCTCGTGCAGGAGTCGGACCAAATGCAGGGCATTCCGTTGAATTCAATGGAGAAAAATATGGTTTAAGGTTAACCCCATCTGGTTTTGTACATACCGATGCTAAACTCATGATAGGAGCAGGAGTTTTAGTTAATCCGGATGTATTATTTAATGAATTTGAAAATTTAAAGAAGTATAATGTTAAAGAAAGAATGTGCGTTGACCCTAGATGTGCAATAATTAATGAAGATCACATGTCAAGGGATAAAAGCTCAGAGCATTTGGCTAAAAAAATCGGAAGTACCGGTTCAGGTTGCGGACCTGCAAATTCAGACCGTGTATTAAGAACTATTGAACTGGCAAAAGATGTTCCTGAACTCGAAGAATACATTACTGATGTGTCTTTAGCTTGTAATGAAGCAATTGACAATGGTGAAGATGTATTTATTGAAGGTTCACAAGGTTTTGCTCTTTCACTTTATTATGGATCTTATCCGTTTGTAACTAGTAAAGACACTACAGCATCCACATTTGCTGCGGATGTAGGTGTTGGACCAACTAAAGTAGATGAAGTCATTGATGTATTTAAAGCATATATTTCCCGTGTTGGTGAAGGTCCGTTCCCAACAGAAATGACCCAGGAAGAAGCAGAAAGCAAAGGTCTTGAAGAATATGGTGTTGTAACCGGAAGACGTAGAAGAATCGGTTACTTTGATATGGAACTTGCTAAAGAATCTTGTAGAATCAACGGAGCAACTCAAATAGCTTTAACTTGTGTCGATAAACTCTTTGACTGTGCCCGTGTACAAAACTATGATGATTTATCTGCTGAAACTAAAGCTTTCATTGAAGATATTCAAACTGAAACAGGAGTTCCTGTAACAATTATTTCTACAGGCCCTGACTTAAAAGACACAATTGATTTAAGAAAAGAATTATTATAATTCTTTTTTACTACTTTTTTTTTTTAATGTTTTTATAATTTAAAGACTGAAATAAGGATTATTTCTATTAATCATGCCAATGGATATTCTGTGGGTTTGAATGGTATGTTCAATAGATTCGTGATTGCAATCTGCCATTTTTCAAGCGTTTGTGATGTGATTTCGTTATAGATGATCCTGGAATTGAAGCAGAGGAGTATACTGAATATATTGCAACAATATTCTTAATCAATTAATAATTATTTAGTATTATGTTTGTTGATTGGGTAGTTTTTCTCATAAACTTTTTATTTTAATTTATTTAAATTAATATTCATGAATAAACTAATTTTTGCAGCAATTTTTTTAAGCGTTTTTTTAGGCTCAGCAGTAAATGCCGAGGATATTTCAACAGATACTGTTAAACTTAAAATTAATAATACGACTTTTGATGTTAAATTGGAAAATAATTCAGCAACAGAAGAATTAATAAATCATTTAAATGATGGAAATGTCACTGTTGAAGCAGCTGACTACGGTAATTTTGAAAAAGTGGGAAGTTTGGGTTTTTCACTACCTACTAATGATGAAAATATTGAAACTGCATCCGGCGATATTGTACTGTATCAGGGAAATCAGATATCTCTGTTCTATGAGTCTCATTCCTGGAGTTATACAAAAATCGGTAAAATACAAAACGTAAGTTCAGATGAGCTTAAAGGCATTTTAGGCTCAGGTGATGTTAAACTGACATTCAGTTTAAATTAACTCATAATGTTTAAATATATCTATTCAAACGGTTTAAGGCTGTTTGAATAGTTAATTCTATTTTTTTTGTTATTGTAATGCTTTTAAAAGCGGAAATATTTTCATTGATGTAAAATTGATTTGACAAAATTATATTAATTTTAATTTTTAGATAATAAACTATGTATCAAGACATGATAATTATTCGTGGAGCTAAAGTTCACAATTTAAAAAATGTTGATGTGGATATTCCTCTTGGAAAAATTGTAGCCGTTTCAGGAGTTTCCGGAAGCGGAAAATCATCACTGGCTTTAGGAGTTTTGTATTCAGAAGGATCCCGCAGATATCTCGATGCGCTTTCCACATATACCCGAAGAAGAATCACACAATCTCAAAAGGCTCAAGTTGATTTAATCCAGTATGTTCCGGCGGCTCTGGCACTCCATCAAAGGCCAAATGTTCCAAATATTCGCTCAACATTTGGAACTTCCACAGAACTTTTAAATTCATTAAGATTATTGTACTCAAGATGTGGTAACTATACCTGTCCGAACGGACATCTTCAGGAACCTACATTAAGCGTTGCTCGTGAAATACCAATTAAATGCCCTGAATGCGGTGTAGAATTTTGGGGATTGGGTGCTGAGGAATATGCATTCAACTCCGATGGGGCTTGTCCAACATGCAGCGGAACAGGTTACATCAGGGATGTGGACGATTCAAAATTGATTTTAGATGAAACAAAAACTTTAAAAGAAGGGGCAGTTGATGCATGGAACCAGTTTGGAATCTCTTGGATGTACCATGTCGCAGGAGAGCTGGGAGTTAGATTGGATGTTCCGTTTAAAGATTTAAGCGATGAAGAAAAGGACATTGTTTATAATGGCCCTGCAGTGAAAAAGTACATTAACATTCCGTCCAAGAACGGTAAGCTGTTTGAGTTAAATGCAGAGTATAGGAATGCACATAAGGCTATTGAAGAGGCATTGAAAAATGCAAAGACAGAAAAAGGTTTAACAAAAATCAATAAATTCCTAACAACTAAGGTATGCAGTGACTGTAACGGAACAAGACTTAATTCACAAGCTCGCAAAACTCTTTTAGGTGGAATAACTCTGCCTGAAGCGTGCCAAATGAATCTGAAGGAACTGGTTTTGTGGATTTCGCAGGTTATAGATGAACTTCCGGATGGTGTTAGGCAAATGGCAGTTGACATATCCGAAGAATTTATGGACAATGCAAAAATTTTGCTTGATTTGGGTTTAAGCTATATTTCTCTTGACAGGCCTTCAAATACTCTTTCCACTGGCGAACTTCAGAGAGTTCAAATTGCAAAAACATTAAGAAACCGTACAACCGGAGTGCTGTATGTTTTGGATGAACCTTCAATAGGTTTGCATCCGAATAATGTTGATGGGCTAATTAATGTTATCAGACGATTGGTCGAGGATGGAAATTCAATAATTTTAGTTGACCATGACACAAAAATATTGGGAATTGCAGATTATATGATTGAAATGGGGCCTGAAGCAGGTGCTGAAGGCGGAAATATCATAGCAAAAGGAACTTTAGATGAAATCAAAAATAATGGCTCTTCACAAATTGCTCCGTTTTTAACAAATTCCGAAAAGATTATCATTAGGGACAAATCACCGAATGTCTTTGAAAATGGTGAGATTAACATTAAAACTTCTCAAATCCATAATGTGAAAGAGATGGATGTTTCAATTCCAAAAGGCAAATTAACAGTAGTAAGCGGAGTTTCCGGAAGTGGGAAAACAACTCTGCTTTTAGAAGCATTATATCCTGCTGTCAAATCTTACATTAACGATGAAGATTTGCCTGTTGGTGTTCAGGATATTGATTGTGACAATATTAAGAAAATAGACTTGATTGACAGTGTTCCGATAGGTAAAAATGTAAGAAGTACCGTTGCCACATACTCAAAGGTCCTTGATGATTTAAGAAGGGAATTCGCTAAATTGACTGATGAGTATAAGATGGCAGATTTCTCATATAATACTGGAAAACTGAGATGTGAAACCTGTAATGGTACGGGACATGTTTCCATGGATGTGCAGTTCCTGCCTGATGTTGAAATGACCTGTCCTGATTGTGAAGGTCTCAGATATGATAAAAAAGTTGAAGATATAACATATAATGGACTTTCCATTGCAGATATCATGAGTTTAACAATTGATGAAGCATTGGAAGAGCTCTTTGAGCTTAAAAAAGTCACATCTAAATTGCAGAAACTGTCCGATTTGGGATTGGGTTATCTCACCCTTGGTGAGGCAACTCCAAGTTTATCCGGTGGTGAAGCTCAAAGGTTAAAACTGGCTTCTGAAATTGGAAAATCACAAAAGAATTCAATATTTATCTTTGATGAACCGACAATAGGTCTTCATCCGCTGGATGTTAAGGTTTTAATTGATGTTTTTGACAATCTCATTGACAGGGGAGCAACTGTCATTGTTATTGAACATGACCTTGATTTAATCGCTAATGCTGATTATATCGTTGATATGGGAATCGGTGAAAACTACTGTGCAGGCGAAATATTGGCCAGAGGTAGTCTGGAGGATATAATTAATTCGAAAAGTAGTTTAACCGGCAAATATTTGGCTGAAAAAGAATTATTCTAGATTTTAGGTGTTTAAATGAAAAATGATATTGACAGATTCGGTTTCGGATTTATGAGATTGCCATTAAAAAAAGGAAGAATCGACTATGAAAAAACTAATGAAATGGTGGATGAATTCATTGCCAGAGGGGGTAAGTTTTTTGATACAGGCGTTGATTACCTGAGTGGTGAAAGTGAAGTAGCTATTAGAAAAGCCGTTGTTGAAAGATATCCTCGAAATCAATTTTTCATTTCAGATAAAATGCCGGTTTACTCCATGAAAAGAAGCGATGATCCTTATGAAATTTTTGAAAATCAGCTTAAACGTTGTGGAGTTGATTATTTTGACTATTATCTAGTGCATGATGCAGAAGACAGATATTATGAAGGATTATGTAAGGATTTGGATATTTTCAACATTTTAAATGAATTTAAACGTCAGGGAAGAATTAAAAAACTTGGATTAAGTCTACATGATACTCCCGAGGTTCTGGACAAAATTTTAACTGAACATCCTGAAATCGAATTTGTGCTTCTGCAGATTAATTACAAAGATTGGGATAATTCCTATGTTCAATCCAGGAATTGTTATGAAATGGCAGTAAAACACAACAAACCTGTTTTTGTTATGGGTCCAGTTAAAGGTGGGCAACTGGCAAAAGTTAATGTTAATGTTAAAAAGTTATTCGATTCTTATAATGACTGGACGCCTGCATTGTGGGCACTTTCATTTGTTTTAAATTTGGATGATGCTGAAATGATTTTAAGTGGTATGAGCACAATTGATGAGATAAAACAGAATATGGATTTCATAGAAAAATTCAATAAGTTAAGTGATTCTGAAGTTAGGATACTCAGTAAAGCTTGTGACCTGATGCAAAATCGTGATGAAATTCAATGTACAACCTGTGATTACTGTAAAAATCACTGCCCTACAGATATTCCTATTTCAAAATTTTTTGATTTATATAATTTGAATAAAAAATCTGTTTCATTTAATCAGGATTATTATGATGAATACGATTCCATTTCTATGCAATATTCAAAGGCTTCCGATTGCATTGACTGTGGGGAGTGTGAAGAGTTTTGCCCGCAGCATTTAAATATTCCTCGAGAACTTAAAAAGGTTGTAAATATTTTTGAGTGAATTGAGTTTGAACTTCGCCGGCTTGTAGAACCTGGTGAATTTTTTATGATAATATTAAATAACACAATTCAGGGACGATTCGATGAAAAAGATATTGTATTTGACAGATTTGTATTATGATGCCAAAGGCAGGGATTATTATAAAGAGGATTTGTTCATTACAGAATGCCTGAAGGATTACTTTGATTTGGTATTGTGCAATCCAAGAAACTCTAAAAGTTTTGAAAGTGATGTTGATTTGATTATTTTTAGAAATACGGGTCCCGTCAGTGAATTTAGTGATGTTTATAACTCATTTGTTGAGAGAGTTAAATCAAATAATCTTAAGACATTCAATGAATTCAAGGGAAAAGCGGACATGTGCGGCAAACAGTATCTTATTGATTTGACTTTAGAAGGGTTTCCGGTTATTCCAACTATAGATTCCCTTGAAAACTTTGATTTGCTGCCTCAATGTGACAAGTTTGTAATCAAACCCAATGATGGTGCTGATTCAATAGGTCTTGAATTTCTCACCAAAGAGGAGTTATTTAACCGTGAATTGGAGGATATGCTAATTCAGCCTGCTGTCGACTTTAAATATGAAGTGTCCTTTTATTTTATGAATGATACACTGGAATATGCCATGTATGCTCCTGATAAAGATAAAAGATGGGAGCTTAAAAGATATGATTTCACTCATAATGATGAAGAATTTGCACAGAAATTCATCAGGTGGAATGATATTGAAAATGGAATTCAGCGTGTTGATGCTTGCAGAACTCAAGACGGGGAGCTATTACTGGTTGAACTTGAAGATTTAAATCCTTACCTTTCTATTCTTGAAACCGACAGTGAAACACGGGAAAAATTTCTCAAGGATTTCAGGGATGTTTTGAATAGGCAGTTTTAATTTTTTTTTAAAGTATAAATATAACAATTGTTAATATTTATATTTGGAGATGAAAAAATGGAATTCTTAAGACAAACTGATGTTATTCAATGGAGCGATGGCCAATATAAAACCATCAAGGAAAACAGTGTTGATGATGAATATACTTATCTGTTTATAGATTATTTGCCTCCGCGTAAGTTTTCAACCTATCCTAAGGATCTGGAAGATTTTGCAATCGGATATTGTCTTGGTGAAGGTTTAATTAAAGATTATAATGATATTAAATCAATTAATTTAGACGGTACAAACATTCTGGTATCAACAACATTAACTCACAGTCCCGAAGAGGACCTGGAACAGGAAGGTATTGTTCAGGAAAGAAAAGGCAACTGCGAACATGCATGTGTTTGCAGGCTTCTTGAATATCAGGGAGTAAATTCAGACAATGCCGGAGGAATAAGGTCTGAGCTTAAAACAATAGAACCAAATACCGCTGATTTAAAAATTAATGCAACTCAAATAATTAAGGATATTAAACATCTGACTGATGAGGCAAAAATTTGGCAAAAAACTGCAGGAGTACACGTTGCACAGCTGAAATATGAAGATAACATTATCATTCGTGAAGATGTAAGCCGTCATGTTGCAGTCGATAAGGTAATCGGAGCCGCTTCAAAAGAGGGATATGACTTTTCAAAATGTTATATTTCATACAGTGGCAGAATGCCTGCGGACATGTTAATTAAAGTGATTAGAGTTGGAATTCCAATAATAATTTCAAATGCTGCACCTGCATCTTCAGGAATTGATGTGGCACGTGCAGGTAACATTACTATGGTTGGTTTTGTTCGCGATAACAGGTTCACTATCTATACTGCACCCGAACGTGTAAATCTGGAAAAGTAGATGATTTAAAGTTCATCTAGTGAAAATGAACCTAAATCCAATAAATCGAAAGTTAATATATTTGGAGCTACGGTTACTTTACCTACTCCAGTAATTATTTTATATGCTTCAAATGCTTCAAGACAACCTATTAAATTAGGTGTAGGTCCAATAACAGGTGGAACACCTGATGTTACATTTTTCAAAGCATTGATTGTTTCTTCATTCAGATCTTTACCTATTGAAGGTAAATTAAACATTTCTTCATATGTTTTTTCGCTGTTTGGTAAAAATACAGTAATTTGACCCATTGTTCCATGAATTGCACCATGGATATATGGGATTCCTTTTTCTTTTGCGGTTCTGGATACAATAACTCTTGTAAGTACATTGTCCAGCGCATCAATAACAATATTGGAATCTCCAATTACTTTGTCTATGTTTGTCTGGTCGACATGTTCATTGAATGTTGTAACTTTAACATATGGGTTTATCAGCCTTACTTTTTCAGCGGCAACGGCACTTTTGTCAAGACCTAAATCTGCAATTGATGCTAATGTTTGACGGTTTAGGTTTGATAGGTCAAAAGCGTCCTTATCAACTAGAACAAGTTCGCCGATTCCCATTCTTGCAAGCATTTCAATAGTTTCTCCACCAATTCCGCCGCATCCTATTACTGTGATTTTGGCATCTTTAAATCTTTCTTGTTCACTTCTGGTTACTATACTCATTTGACGGGAAGCTATTTCCCAGTATCCATCACCGATGTATCTTGTTGGCATTCTTTCACCTATATATTTCTTCTTAATTTGGGCAGCACTTCCATAAAGGAATCTAATGCGATTTCATATGTTTCAAAGTCATGTCCTTCAATCAGTCCGTTTTCAAAAATTGTCATGTTTTTCAGGTTAATTTTTTCATTTGTGCTGGTAATAATTTGGTTTTTAAGTTGCTTTTTTGTATTTTCAATATTTATTGTATACGGGAGTTGATATGAAAATGAATTGTTACAATAATCAATTTTAATAAATTCATCATCATCAATAGGTGATAAATTTAAGGCAACTTTTTTAAAACCCTGTTTAGTTAATTCAGCATTGATTTTAGAATATTTTGCATTGTTCAGTAATTCATCCAATTTGTCAACTTCAATTATGGCGTATTTTTTCAGATCCCTTACTTTCACGATACTGCAGGAAGTATTTTTCAGGATATAATCCTCACAGTATCGTATCCTTTCAATTTTTTCGCTGGTTGTTTTTGTATTTGTCGGAATTCTAGTTGCTAGGCATGTAGTGGATCTAGAATAAGGAATATTGTTTTTGTTTAGAAATTCATGAATGTCTTTTGAAGTTAATTTTGCTTCAATAAACGGTGTTTCAAATCCTTTACTGTATGTTACAAGTATTCCTGGTCTGTCAATGACTAAATCGCTAATGTTATTACCATCACAAATGAAATCAAAACCATTCTCTTTAGCTATTTTTTCAATGTTTGAATACATTAAAGTTCTGCAATTATAACATCTGCTTGAATCGTTTGACAAAAATTCTTCATGTTCATAAAAGTTAATGTCAACGATTTTGTGTTTGATTCCAAATAACTCTGCAACATGTTTTGTATGTTCAATAAAATCTGTTGGAAGCAGATGATTATTAATTGTAATTGCTAAAGTATCTTTTGAAACTTTTGAAGATAAATAAGCTATTAAAGTTGAATCCGCACCGCCTGAAAATCCAATGGCTACTTTTTTGTCTTTTAAAATATCTTTAACGATATTGATTTTATCTTCTAAGTTCATTTTATCCCAATGTTTTTTAAGAGCATTATGAAAATGCTCTTAATTATGTTTCATGTTTTAAGGAGTTGTTCAATTTACATTTAACTCTATGTATTTCTATATTTTTATAGATTTGGAGATAGATAAAACATTTAGTTGAAATGTTTTGTTTTACATTTTTTTAATGTCTGCCCGAGGTATGGAAAAATGATAATCCCTTCGAAATTCAAATATAACAATAGTTATTTTTTTCCACAAATACAAATTGTGCAAATTACTATATAAATTTTTTGTTATATCTTTTATAATCAAAATTATTTTTTTTAATCATTTGGAAAATCTGATTTAAACATTATTGTAATATTTTTTTGCATTTCTGAATTTGTTATGGAAAACTTTAAATTAGCAAACGATAATATAACAATTGTTAATATTTTTTGGAGGAATTAAAATTTATGATGTGATTGTTATCGGGTCTGGTGCAGGAGGATCAACTGTAGCCAAGGATTTAGCTCACAACGGACGGAAAGTTCTTGTTTTGGAAAAGGGAAACTTTCAAAATGACGGAAGTTATGTTGGCCATATGAAAACAAAACAGATTAATCTAAAAAATAACCTTTCCAGTGAAGATAAGAAAAATTATCCATTTTTAACCAGACCTCTGGATTTGACAAATATAGAAGAGATTGGAGGCACAACAACTGCATCCATAGGAAATGCCTGCTTTTCATGCAGCGGATGTTATTCCAACTCAATAATGCAACAGTTCGAAGATAAAAAATTAGATATCTTTGAAGAGCTTTTGGAAGCAAGCGGTGAATTAAATGTACGTTATTTTCCAAGAAATCTGTGGGGAAATTCCACAAGACTCATTGCCAAAGCCGGTGAGGAATTAGGTTACATTGTCGAACCAATGCCCAAATTCATTAACTTTGAAAAATGCAAATTATGCGGTAAATGCGTCAACGGATGTGTATTCGATGCAAAATGGGATGGGACTTATTTTATTCGCCAGGCCATAGATTACGGTTGTGATATAGTCACTGATTTCAATGTATTTGAAATACTGCATGAAAATAATGAGGTAGCCGGTGTTGTTGGAATAGATAAAAATAATCAAAAAATTGAATATCGTGCAAAAAAAGTAATAGTCAGTGCAGGTGCATTAAATACTCCTGTTATACTTAAGAATTCAGGAATTTCAAATGTAGGCGGTCAGATATTTTTTGATATTTTTACAACCCTCGGAGGATATCTCAAAGATGCAAATTTAAAAAATGAACTGATGATGGGAATCAAGGCAGAATTTGGTCCATATTTCCTGTCTCCACATTATTCAATGCAGTTACTTCCCCAAATTAAAGAACGAGGATTTGATGCTGATGAAAAGGATGTCATTGGAATAATGCTTAAATTTGCAGATACCTGTATTGGAACAATTGATTCCAAAGGCAATATAGAAAAAACATTAACTAAAGTTGATGTTGATTTAATCAAGGAAGGATATCAAAAAGCTATTAATATATTGCTTAAACTGGGTGTTTCAACAGATTCCATTGTTGCAACATCTCTTAAAGGAGCACATCCCGGAGGAACTGCTGCTGTAGGGGAAGTTGTCGACAACAATTTTGAAACCGAAATCAAAGGATTATACGTTTGTGATGCAAGCGTAATTCCAGAAGCTCCAGGAAGGCCGCCAATTTTAACAATTGTTGCAATTGCTAAAAAAGTGGCAAAAATTGTAGATAATGCTATTTGAGGTGAAAATATGAAATATAACTTAAAATTTAAAGATATTGATGAAACAAGAGAATTTAAAGAAACATTAACAATTAAAGATGTGTTGGCAGAATTAGGTTTGTCTGCTCAAACTGTTGTTGCAAAACAAAATGGTGAACTTGCCATAGAAGAAAGCCCAATTGAAGATGGTGATGATATTCAGTTAATTCAGATAATTTATGGTGGTTAATAGTTATTTTTTTGCAATAACTATTAATATATAATCATTTTCTTTTTTAAAGCTTTTTACACTTTTAAATCCTGCATTAAGTAAATATTTTTCCAGTTCATCTGCGGTGTAAACGCTCATTCCTTCAACTGTGGACAGCCATAGTTCATCGTCAGGATGGTTTCCGTCAGTTCCCTGAGCAATCATGAATTGTCCCTGCGGTTTGATGATTCTTGAAACTTCCTTAAATGTATTTGCGATATCCGGCCAGAAATATATGGTTTCAAACGCACTAACCAAATCATAGCTTTCATCATCAATTGGCATATCACTGACATCTGCCTGGATGACATTGCACCTTCCGCTTTCAACAGCATTCTGATTCTGTCTGATTGAAGCATTAACAGATACTCCAGAATAATCAAGTCCGTCAACATTTCCGGATGTTAATTTGAGGAATTTTTCTATGTTTACTCCACCTCCGCAGCCGATATCAAGTATCTTGTCATTTTCTCCCACATTAACGCATTCAAATGCAAAATCAGATATTTCTTTGTGATTTTCATTCATGTTTTCAATTGTCTGATATCCTTCTTCGCCGTGAGGTTTCATGCATTGGGTAATTTTTTCAGCTACCATTTTTTCATAACCTTTAATAATTTTCATAATCTAATTATTATTTAGGTGATTAAATGGATAATAAAATTATCGCAATTATTTTGGTAATCATTGCTATTATTATTGGAGGGGCATATGTTACCTCCCATAGTGATGATAACATAGTTACTATTGGATATTTGCCTTCAGATCATGATTCCGCATTGTTTGTGGCTCATGCACAGGGTGAATATGCCAACCACGGTATTCACACTAAGCTAGTTCAGTTCAATAACGGTGGAGACCTGATGACTGCAATGGCAAGTGGGGATGTTGAAGTTGGATATGTAGGTATTACTCCTGTTTTATCTTCTATCGAAAAGGGAGTTCCGGTTAAAATTATTTCCGCAGCTCAAACTGAAGGATCAGGTATTGTTGTTTCTCCAAGTTCAGGAATTCATTCTGCTTCCGACTTGTCCGGTAAAAAGATAGCTACTCCTGGGGAGGCTTCAATCCAGCACATGCTGCTTCAATATTATTTGAAACAGAACGGAATGTCATTAAGTGATTTGAAAGTAGCTCCTATGAAAGTTCCTTCCATGAATGACGCTTTGAAAACAAATAAAATCGATGGTATAATTACATTTGAACCTTATGTTACTACTGCTGTAGATAATGGAAATGAAGTGTTGGTGAAATCAGGTGAAATTCTGCCAAATCATCCATGCTGTGTTGTGGTGGCATCTGATGACTATTTAGGCCGTCATCCGGATGAAACTGTAAAACTTTTAGAGATTCATGCAAATGCAACCAAATTCATCAATGACAAGATTGCTGATGATGATACTGATGATGTTGTCGGTCTGTTGCCTGCAGATATTATTTCCAATAAGGATATTGAAGAGGATTCCTTGGAAAGTTTCCCATTCATTTCAGGATTAAATGAAAGCTTTAAAAAAGATGTTAAGGATTTCATGAATCTGGAAGTTGAATTGGGTATTTTAAAGAAACCTATTTCTGACGACAAATTATACTGGGAAGGTAGTAAATAACTACCTTTACTTTTTTTTGGGAGTGTCCGATAATTATTTGATTTTCGAATCTCCCTTATTTTTAGTTTATGATTACCTATTTATGTTCGGATTTCCAAAATATCCAATATGAAACTTTCAAAAATTATTTGCATTTGCGCAGTGCTTGTGATTTTCTCAATAGGCATTGCCTCAGCAGTTGACATCGATGACTTTAAGCCTCCAAGCGGCTTTGATGATGGTATTGCCGAGTCAATGGATAAGGATGACTTTTCAATTACCCTCGAAGAGTATGACAAAGACATAAGTAGTTCTCCTTTTGAAGGTGACCACTTCAATAATGTCACTGTTAAAGACAACATTGGTCAGTACACAGACTCATTTCATGATGAAGTCGGAGCAATGGAGCTTGTTAAAATTGGAAAAACTCATCAGATTGTCAAATGCAAATATAAAGACACTGATGCTTCCAAAATAAGTGAGTGTGTAAAATATCTGGAAGAATTCAACAAGAAAAACAACTTAACTCCTGAAAATATTGACAAATAGTCTTTATTTTCTTTTTCTATTTTTTTAAAATTCTGCTTTGTGATTGTGCCCTGATTTTATAAATGAATGAAATAATTATCAGACAAGCATTTTTTTATTTGATTTTCAATAATATTTAAATATGATAAAATATATAACAATCGTTATTGCAATATAACAATTGTGATAAACAATGATGGGAGGATAATATATGTGTGAAATTTTTTGTTTTAATTCAAATAAGCCAAAACAATTAAATCAGTGCCTTGAATGTTTTTATAATCACTCAGATAATCATCCGCATGGATGGGGATTGGCTACAATGCAATCCGATGAATTTGTTATAGATAAAGAGCCTATAAAAGCAGCATGCAGTCAGCACTTAAAAGATATATTATCCAATCCTGTTGTTGGCAAAAATGTATTCGCCCATATCAGGTTAGCAACGGTTGGTGAAATAATATCTCCCAATTGCCACCCTTTCGTTGAAGCAGATGATAACAATCGATCTTGGATGTTAATTCATAACGGAACCATTTTTGACTTTCCCGAATTAGATAAATACAAAGAAAAAGAAAATGGCGACACTGATTCTGAGCGAATACTATTATATATAATCGATAATGTTAATCAATTTGAAAAAGATAAAAACGCTCCTTCAACAATTAAAGAACGTTTTGACATACTTTTAAAAATTGTATCCAATCTATCTAAAAACAATAAGCTTAATCTAATGATTTACGATGGAGAGCTAACATATATTCATTCAAACATGAAAGAGTCATTATATTACTTAAAAAACGAAGATGAATTTCTTGTTGCTACAACTCCATTGGATGATGATGAAAACTGGAAACAGGTCGAGCTGAATAAATTATTTGGACTGATTGACGGAAACATCGTTTTTGAAAGCGAAGAACATGACAATGAATTTATATTCACTGAAGAACATGAAAAAGCTATGGAAGAATTTTTAAAAGCTATCAATTAGGTGATTTAATGATTGATAAAGAAATTATTCGAAATAGATTATACTCAGAATTCATACAGCCAACAAATCAAGAAAAGAATTTTATAGGTATAGAAATTGAAATTCCAATTGTTAATTTGGACAAACATGCCGTGGATTTCAATATTGTTCACAAAATTACAGAAAAGTTCAAAAATCAGTATTCTGATTTTAAAAGCGATGGTGTTGATTATGATGGAAATATCTTTTCTCTAAAAAATCATAAGACAGATGATATACTCTGCTATGATTGCTCATACAATAATATAGAATTTGCAATGGGTAAAGAAAAGGATCTCTTCACAATCAATGACCGTTTTTGTGATTATTACTCTTTTGTTAAAGAATCTTTTGAGGAGTATAATCATACTTTAACAGGAATGGGAATTAATCCATACAGACAATATAATGTTAACCAACCTATTCCTTCAGAAAGGTATCTGATGCTTTATCATCATTTAAAATCATTTAAGAATTATCAAAATCTCCCAATGCGTTTTCATAACTATCCAGAATATGGAATGTTTTCATCTGCATCTCAGGTGCAGTTAGATGTTCGCAAGGATGATTTAATCCAAACAATCAATGTTTTTTCCAAATTGGAACCAATTAAAGCATTGTTATTTTCCAACTCTGTATTAATTGGTGAAGATAATGATTTAACTTGTTTTAGGGATGTATTGTGGGAGTATTCCGCCCATGGTGTTAATCCGCATAATATTGGAATGTATGATGTTGATTTTAAGGATATTTCAGAACTTCAGTCATATCTTGAATCTTTAAACATGTACTGTGTAATGAGGGATGGTGCATACATTAATTTCCCGTCAATGAATCTGCTTGAATATTTCCAGAAGGATTATGTTCGTGGAGAAATTTATTGTAAAGGCCAATACCGTGAAATAGATGTCAAGCCAATGTTAAGTGACATAAAATATTTGAGGCCATTTAAATTTATCAATTTGACTTTCAGAGGTACTGTTGAATTTAGAAGTGTCTGTACACAGCCTATAAAAGATTCAATGTGTGTAGCTGCATTTCATTTAGGACTTAAAGACAGCCTCGATGAACTGGAAGAAATAATAAATTCAGATGATGTATTGTACCATAAGGGTTATACTGCAACAGAACTTCGCAAACTTCTAATTCATGATGAGATTCCAACATTCTTAAATAAGAATGATTTATGCAAATTATCTAAAAAGATTGTGGATCTGGCTTCAGCAGGTCTTCAGGAAAGAGGAATTGGTGAAGAAATATTTTTAGATCCGTTATATGCACGTATTAAAAAACATGCTAATCCCGCCAATGAAATTAGAAAATTGATTGACAATGGCATTAGTTTGGAAAAAATTATCAAGGATTATGGTAATTTGAATATGGTCGTGTAGTTTTTACAAAATGTTTATATATCTTTAAAATTATAATATACATTCAGGGGATTCATATAACAATTGTTAACTTAATTTAAAAGTAATGTATTATATATATAAATTACATATTAAATATTGTAAATTAAGTTAATTAATTAACGGTGGTTTATGAATGAATAAAAAAATTACATTTGTTTTAGTGTTAGCACTTGCTGCATTCCTTGTAATGGGTTCAGCTAGTGCAGGGCTCTTCGACTTTTTAGGCGGAGGCGACGACACTGTAAAAATAGGTTACTTACCTTCTGACCACGATGCAGCTTTATTTGTTGCAGATGCAAAAGGTATGTATAAAGATAAAAACATTACTGTTGAACTTGTTCAGTTCAACAACGGTGGAGACTTGATGACTGCTATGGCTAGTGGTGATGTCGATGTTGGATATGTTGGAATTACTCCGGTTTTATCTTCTATTGCAAAAGGAGTTCCAGTTAAAGTTGTTTCATCCGCTCAAACTGAAGGTAGTGGAATTGTTGTAACTGAAGACTCTGGAATCAACTCAGCTGCAGATTTAAAAGGTAAATCCATTGCAACTCCTGGTGAAGCTACTATTCAATATGCATTACTTACCTACTACTTAAAAGAAAATAACATGACCATGGATGATTTAAACGTTTCAGCAATGAAAGTTCCTTCAATGAACGATGCTTTAAAAACCAATCAGATTGATGGTATTGTTACTTTCCAACCTTATGTAAGTATTGCTACTAATGATTCCAGCAACCATCTTTTAGCTGGTTCTGACGAAATTTTACCAAATCACCCATGTTGTGTAGTTGTTGCATCCGATGACTTTATCAAAAACCATGAAGACAAAGCTAAAGAAATAGTAGCTATTCACAAAGAAGCTACTGACTTCATTAACAGCAATGTTGAAAATGGTACATCTGATGTTGTTGTAAAACTTTTACCTCATGATATCGTATCTGATAATGATGTTGAAGCTCTCTCTTTAGAAAGTTTCCCATTCATCTCAGGTATTGATAAATCTTTCAAATCAGATGTTGATGCATTCCAACAACTTGAAGTAGATATTGGACTTTTAAACAGTACAATACCTCAAGATAAACTCTACTGGGAAGCATAGTTAAAAAACTATGCTTTTTTTTAATTTTTTTCGTATTCTTCTTTTAAATCGGCGATAGCTTTTTTGGTTTTTTCGTCTGAAACTTTGTCGATGACCCTTTGATTTTCAATTAATTTGTCCATGTATACTTTTCTTTGATTTTCACCAACAATTTTGTATCTTGAAAAGTTAACAAGGGATTCTATGAGTGCAGACAGTCCTCTGTTAAATGCATGTACATTTTTATCATTAACGACAACTTCTCGGATATTTCCGGTAATAAAGTAAATGTTATTGTCACCTTTGATTGGGAAATCTTCAGGAGTTTTAATCTCGACATTTTCAACATCCACAATAATGTAAGCGGGGGTGTTTTTAATGATAGCTATGTTGGTATTATCAGTATAATATTCATCGTCTAAGCAATCTAGTGTAGCATATGTGAAAACTAATGGATTTTGTGTAATGTTAACTACATATTCATTAGTCTCAAGTATGTTTTTCAATGTTTTTGATCCTTCAAAGATGTGGCAGAAAACCTTATTGTCACCAAGATACTTGAATGCAAAGGCACCTGCATTTTTAATTCCGTCTTTACTTAATGTGGTTGTAATACATTCATATTGCAAATCTTTTTCAATTCCTAACTGTGTTAAATCATGACTCATTTTAGCATCTCACTGGTTGAAAACGGTTCAGCTATTTTGTTTAAGTTACTAAATACTCTTATTAGGGAAGTTATTTCTGATTCAAGTTCAGTTTCATCAATTTTTCCGAGATGCTCAATATATTGTGGAAATATTTGTTTTCCATTTGAAAAAAACAGATAATATTCGTTAATGTTAACCTCATCCTGATTCAAATCTTCAACAATTTCCTTATATAATCCGTTTAAGTCATTGTAACTTTCATTAAACATCTCTTTAATTTCATTGATGGGTTCATTATCTTCCAATTTTTTAAAAGCAGTATTTAATCTAATAATTGAAATAGTATATGTTTCTAAATCAATTTCACCATCCATAGAAATCACCTTCTGATGGTTTTAAAAAGAAAAAAAGAGTAATTTCTCAAAAGAGAAATTATAATTTGATTTTAATGTCGAGTGCTGATGAACCTTCTTCGTATACGAAGATTGGGTTTATGTCTAACTCGGATATTTCTGGGAAGTCTAAAGTCAATCTAGCTACTCTTTTGATAGCTTCTTTAACTTCTTCAACATCACAAGGAGCTTCTCCTCTGTATCCTTCAAGCAGTTTGGATACTTTGGTTGAAGCGATTTGTTCATCGATTTCCTGTGAACTCATTCCTTTTGCAAGGTTGAATGAAACATCTTCAATAAGGTTTACATAGATTCCACCCATGCCGAATGCAATCATAGGACCGAACTGTTTGTCACGGATCATACCTACAATAACTTCTTCACCGGAATCCATCATTTTTTGCACTTCTACACCATCAGGTACAATGTCAGGGTGTGCAGCTTTAGCGTTTGCGATAATTTCATCGTATGTTGCTTTTGCTTCTTCAGCACTGCTGATTCCTACTTTTACACCGCCGATGTCTGATTTGTGTAAAATTTTATCTGATGCAATCTTAAGTACAACTGGGAATTCCATTTCTTCTGCTAAAGCAGCTGCTTCGTCTGCACTGGTTGATAATTTAATTGGTGCAGCGGAAATTCCATAAGCTTCAGCTACTGCATAAGCTTCACTACCAAGTAATGTGTCTCTGCCGTCAGCTTTAACTTTGTCGAATATTGCTTTAACTGCATCTTTGTCAACATCATCGATTTTTTCAACGACATCGTCATATTCCCTGTCTTCTAATCTTGCATATCTTGTCATTGCTTCAAGTGCAGTTACTGCTGTTTCTGGGAATACATAGGTAGGTACTCCATTTTCTCTTAAAGCATCGTTTGCAGCTTCAAAGGATGGTCCTCCCATGTTAACAACGATAATTGGTTTGTTGAATTCTTTTCTTTCTTCTAAAATCGCATTTGCAATTCCATCAGGATCTGCGGATGCGGTTGGACAAACCATAACGATTAAACTGTCAACTTCATCTTGACTTAATACTATTTCTAATGATTCTTTGTATCTGCTTACCGGTGCGTCACCTAATACATCAATTGGGTTTTTAGCACTACCTTCTTCGGTAACACATTCTTTTAATCTTGCAGTGGTTTCTTCATCGAACTGTACTAATTGCAGTCCTGCTTTTTCCATTGCATCAACGGTGAGTACTCCTCCACCACCTGCATTGGTAATAATAGCTACATTATCTCCTTTTGGAAGTGGTGCTTTGGAGAATGCGAGACCTAAATCGAATAGTTCTGCCATGGTTTCTACACGCATAATTCCTGATTGTCTAAATGCGGTATCAAATGCCAAATCACTTCCTGCAAGAGCTCCTGTGTGTGAGGATGCTGCTGCAGCTCCAGCTGAACTTGAACCTGATTTAAGTACAATGATAGGTTTTTTGTGTGCGGTTTCTCTCATGGTTCTAACGAAGTCATCATCATCTGAAATAGATTCTAAGTAACAGATGATTACCTTGGTTTCATCGTCTTCTGCCAGGTATTGTAGAAGTTCGATTTCAGTTACTCCTGCTTTGTTTCCTAAACTGATTACTTTACTGAATCCTATTCCAGAAGTTACACTCCAGTCGATGATAGCTACCATCATAGCTCCACTTTGTGAAATGAATGCCATGTTTCCGGTTGGTGGCATCATTTGTGAAAATGATCCGTTTAATGGGGTGTGTGAGTCAGTAATACCTAAACTGTTTGGTCCAATAATGTTTATACCGTATTCTTCACCAAGTGCTGTTAATTCTGCTTCTAATTTAGCACCTTCTTCTCCCACTTCTTTAAAACCTGCGGTAATAACTACCATGTTTTCAACACCTGCTTCACCACATTCTTTAACGGTTGGGTTTACAAATGCAACAGGGATGGTAATTATAGCCAAGTCTACTTTTTCAGGTATATCTTTTATGTTTGCGTATGCTTTTTTACCAAGAATTTCTCCGCCTTTTGGGTTTACTGGATAGATTGCTCCTTCAAAGCCATCATTGATGAGGTTATCTACAATGATGTATCCAACTTTTCCAGGAGTATTGGAAGCACCAATGACTGCCACGGATTCTGGTTTAAACATCTTATTGAGGTCTATCATAAGTTATTCTCCTAAAATTTTTTTTATTTATCATCAACATTTATAATGATAAATAATTAAGAATTCTTATAATATAATATAGAGTTATATTCATATTTAAATATATTGAAAATTATAGTGTTAACTTCTTATTATATGATTTTAATCATTATTTATTCTTTTTTTGATAATTTAGAAAAATGTATTTACTATTTTTTTAAATGTGATTTTTAGAATTAACTTAAAAAGAATTTTTTCGCTTAAACTATTTATTACATGATGAATATAAATATATATAAATAATAAATTAGGGATATTTTAAAAAATTTAAAATATCTTATTAAAGGGATATTATGAGCTTAATTATTGCATACATTGGAAAAAAAGGATGTGTGATGACTGGAGATAAAAGAAAAATAGGATATTTCGGTGATAAAGCAAGATTAGATGAATTAGAAAAAGATTTATATTCAGGTAATATTAAAGGTGATGAAGAGTTTCAAAAACGTGCAAGCGAGTTAGGCATTTCCATTAAGATTACTGATGATGCAAACAAGTTAAAGATAGTCGGTAATTGTGTTAGGGGAGAAGTAAGTACAAAAGGCACCTTCGAGACAAAACGCAGAAGGATTTATGGAACTACAAACGGTTATCAGATTGTTGAGTTGTTAGGCTCTGAGACACAATCACGTAATGCCGGTGAAAATGGAATAATTATTTTCGGAAATAATTATGCAAAACAAATGGCTCAAAATCTTATTCAAAAGAGATGGAAGGCTTCTCAAAGTTTAAAATACATGGGAGAAGTATTTGAAGATATTTTAAGAGAAGTTTCTTCCAATACACCAACTGTAGGTTCTCATTTTGATACTTTAATTCAGCAACCTAAATTCAATGCTTCAGAAGCTCAAAAACATCTTAATATAACAATTGACCATGATATCAAAGTGTTAATTAAATTTAGACAAGATTTGACTGAACAATTAGTCCAACAAAGTATTGCTATTGACATGGCAAATAAGATAATTAATGAAGGTGAAGTCGGTAAAGTTGTTTCCATTGATGGAAATATGTTATATGTTCAATTGAACAAAAATACTCAGGCCATGGATGGGAATTGGAAACAATTAGCAGGACCTGGCCAGAATGTTTTAATGTTTACTGAAAGCAGCAATGTCAAAATAGGAGATAAAGTCATAATTGAAAATGAAAATTTATGCCTTAAAAAAGATAAATCATCTCTTAAATGCGATATAATTCTTTGTTCTTTGTGATGGGGATTTAAATGAAAATAACATTTTTTGGTAGTGGTGGTGGAAGGTTTTCCGCCATTTCCCAGCGAAGAATGACCGGAGGATTCAGGATTGATAATCTGGGCGGAAAGAATTATCATGTTGACCCTGGCCCAGGTGCGCTTGTAAGAACTTATCAATTCGGATTTGATCCTCGTAATTTAAGTGGTGTTTTTGTATCTCATGCACATACTGACCATTATAACGATGCGGAGATTCTCATTGAAGCCATGACAAAAGGCATGACCCGACGATTTGGTACAGTCTTTGGTAGCGACAGTGTTTTGAATGGTTATGATAAATGGGGTCCTTGCATTTCCAAGTATCACCAATCCCAATCAGACAAGGTTGTTCTGGAGCCGGACAAATTCAAGCCTGTTGATAATATTACCGTAAAGGGTACCAGAACAAAGCATGGTGATCCTACAGGTTCAGGTTTTCAGATTGACTATAAGGGATTTAAGATTTCATATACTTCTGATACCGGTTATTTTGACGGGCTGGCAAAGGAGCACGAAGGTGCGGATATACTGATAGCCAGTGTGCTGCGTCCTGGAAACAGAACAATCAACGGACACATGTGTACTCGCAATTTCATTGATTTGATAAATGAAGTTGAACCAAAAGTTGCTGTCATGACTCATTTGGGTTTAAAAATGATATCCAGCAATCCTGTTACTGAAGCTAAAAAGGTTTCCAAACAAACCGGAGTAAAAACTGTAGCGGCATATGACGGATTATCATTTAATGTGAATTATAATAATCCTAAAAGATTCAGATTGATATCACTTAAGGATGTAGAATCATCAAACCACAGTACTTCCCACACTTTATTCAACAACGAAAGAAAAAATTCATATCAGTTGGCTTTTAAGCACAATGAGTTTGATGAAGTTTCATTCATGAAAAAAGATTAGATTTGTTTTTTCAAATTAGTAGGATGAATGAATCCTGAGCGAATCATATGGTCTGCAAGAACAATTGCGGTGCTTGATTCAGCTACCACTGTCACTCTAGGACAGATGCAGGGATCATGGCGTCCTTTAATTTCTATTTTTTCATTTTCCTGTTTTTCTAAATTAACGGAATCCTGACATTTTGAAATTGACGGTGTTGGTTTTATTGCTATTTTAGAAACAATTGGCATTCCATTGCTCATTCCACCAATAATTCCTCCGGAGTTGTTTGTTTTTGTAGTAATTTCATTGTCTCTAATCTGGTATTCATCATTGATTTCAGAGCCGGTGTGGTTTGCAACATCAAATCCGAGTCCGATTTCAACTCCTTTTACTGCACCGATGTTCATTAATATTCTGGCTAAATCTCCGTCAAGCCTGGAAAAAACAGGTTCTCCGATACCTGCCGGAACATTAACTGCAATGGTTTCAACAATTCCTCCAACGGAATCTCCTTCATGTTTTTTAGCCAATATTAGCTCTTCCATTTTTTCAGCCGCATCCAAATCTGCACAGCGCACAGGAGTTTTCTCAATGTTTTGCTTAATGGTTTTGAAGTCTTGAGGCTCTGCTTTAACGTCACCAATTTGGACAACATGGGAAATGATTTCGATATTTTGTGTCATTAGAAGTTTTTTAGCTATTGCTCCACCGATTACGTGGCCGATGGTTACTCGTCCGCTTCCTCTGCCCCCTCCGTTATAGTCATAGTTGCCGTATCTCATCATCCAGCCATAGTCTCCATGTGAAGGGCGTGGTGTGTTTTTAAACATGGAATAATCTTTGGAGTGCTGATTTTTGTTGAAAATAACTCCGGTAATTGGAGTTCCGTCAGTTTTACCTTCAAATATTCCGGACAAAATCTGCACTTCATCAGCTTCTTTTCTGGGTGTGGTTACACTGCTTGTTCCAGGTTTTCTTTTATCCAGTTCCTTTTGAATATCTTCAGCGGTTAATTCCAGGTTTGCAGGACATCCATCAACGATGGCTCCAACAGCAACTCCGTGGCTTGCTCCAAAACTTGTTATTTTAAATTTTTCTCCAATTGAATTTGACATATTGAGCCTCTTTTTAGCAATTAGTGTAGTATTTGTTTTTTAATGTTTTTAAATGTTTAAATTTTGACAAATATTTTTGCATTTTTGGTGGTCAATTCCTCTTTCAATGTGATTTGTATCTTGAAATCCATACTGTCAATTTTAAATATTTTCAAAATAAACTATTAACTAAGTGATAAAAATGCAATTTCCAACTACAAGAATGAGAAGATTAAGAAAAAATGCTAAAATAAGAAATATAGTTCGTGAAACCAAGTTAGAAAAAGACGATTTAATTTATCCTATTTACTTTAAAGAAGAGCTTCAGGGAAATGAAAAAGAGGAAATTTCATCACTTCCTGGGGAATTTAGATACTCACTGGATGCAGGTGTTGAGTTTGCAAAGAAACTTGAACAGAAAGGATTGAAATCAATTATTGTATTCGGAATTCCTAAAGAGGATACAAAAGATGAAATAGCTACTCCTGATTATTCAGCTACAGGCATTGTTCAAAAAGCAGTCAGAAGGCTTAAAAAAGAGACTAATCTTGTTGTAATCACTGATGTATGTTTGTGCCAATACACTTCTCATGGTCATTGCGGAATGATAGTGGAAAATGATGATACTGATGATGGAATTGAAATATTGAACGATGAAAGCCTGCCTTACATTGCTAAAGTTGCTTTATCCCATGCAGAAGCAGGTGCTGATATTGTTGCACCTTCTGACATGATGGATGGTAGAGTTGGTGCAATCCGTCAATGTCTTGATGAAAACGGCTACACTAATGTGATGATAATGTCTTATTCTGCAAAATATGCATCTGCATTTTATGAACCTTTCAGGGTAGCTGCATGTTCTTCACCTCATGCCGGTGACAGGAAATCCTATCAGATGGATCCGGCAAATGCCGTTGAGGCAATCCGTGAATGTGAGCTTGATGTAATTGAAGGATGTGACTTTTTAATGGTAAAACCGGCACTTCCATATTTGGATGTTGTTCGAATGGTTCGTGATGAGTTCATGCTGCCTTTGGTTGCATATAACGTAAGCGGTGAATACGCTATGCTTATGGCTGCCATTGAAAAGGGATTTTTAACAGAACGCGCAATTTTAGAATCACTCCTTTCCATAAAAAGGGCAGGAGCAGATTTAATTATTACTAATTTCGCACCGTACTTACTTTTGAATGAGTTGATAGAATGAACGCTTCAGAAATAGCAAAAATAGCACAAATTGCATCTGCACTTGAAGTTAGCGGATATCCAAAACCGGGAAACGTTCACAGGACCCGTGATTATGATGATATGGAATTTGAAGATTTTATCATAAGTGGAATCGTAATAGGGGATACAATCCGTGAAGCCTGCACTGACGTTGATGTGGAAAATCCAGAACTTGGAAAATACATTCTGCAGGCAGTGGCTGAAACCGACAGATGGATTAAGAACAATACAAATCTTGGAATTGTAATGATGACCACTCCTATTGCAGTAGCAGCTTCCATTAGTGATTCCTTTGATGATATTCGAGGAAACATTAAACTTTTGATGGGAAACACTTCTGTTGACGATGCGTGTGATTTGTATGATGCAATCAACATTGCTGATGCCGGAGGAATGGGCGATCAGGATGAATATGATGTTGCAAGCGATAATGCAAAACAGGAGCTCAGGGACAATAACCAGACCATGTATGATGTTTTGAAAATTTCTGCTCCTTGGGATATGCTTGCACGTGAAATGACTTCTGACATGCCTGCCGTTTTTGAAATAGGTTATCCTACATATCATGAGTTAAGAGCTGAAAAAACTAAAAACGAGGCTTGTCTTTTAACATTTTTAACAATACTTTCTCATGTTCCTGATACTTTAATTTCAAGAAAATACGGTGATGAGGAAGCGCTAAAAATATCCTTGATGACTGGGGATTTGCTTAAAATGAAAGATTCATCAGACTTTATGGACAGAGTGAGTGAATTCGATGATTATTTATTTAAAAACAAGTATAATCCTGGAACCACAGCTGATTTAACAGCAGCATCAATTTTTGTAAGTTATTTGAAATCCAATTTTGAATAACTTCATATATTTTTTTAACTTTTAAACTAACAGTCGTTAGTTTTATATATCTTTTTTTAAATAACATTAACTAACAACTGTTAGTTTTGATATCATGAATAATAAAGAAAAAATTTTCAATGTTTCAATTGATTTGTTTTCACAATATGGTTATGATGGAGTTTCCATTCGCCAGATTGCTCGTGAAGTTGGAATAAAGGAAAGTTCAATCTATAATCATTACAAAAGCAAGGAATCAATCATGGATTCAATTTTAAAGTATTATATCGAACAGATGATTTCCGAAGATATTCCAATTGACCAGGCTAGTGAGAATCTTGATATAAGCTTTGATTATTTCTACCGTGCCGGACTGGAAGCATTTTCCTCACAGCTGCGTGATGAAAAAATGTCCAAAATCACTAGAATAATATTCATTGAATCTTATCACAATGAAAAAATAAGGGAATTTCTCAAAAATAGCATTCTGGAAGATGCAATCACAGGATGGATAAATCTGTTTGATTTGATGAAATATAAAAAACTGATTCGTGATGATGTGGACTCAAGACAACTGGCAGAATCATTTTACAAATACGGACTTTCCCTGTTATATGAACATTATGTCATCAATTACCCTGAAGATGACGGGAAATTCGTAGATGAGCTATGTGAAAAATCAGAAAGACATATCAAATTGATATATGAATCTGTAAGGAGATAATTTAATGGAAATAAGACTTGAAAACGAAAATGATTACTCTGAAGTGGAAGTGCTGGTTAGAAACTCATTCTGGAATATTTATCGGCCGGGAGCTTATGAACACTACATTGTGCATTGCTTAAGGAATGACAAATCTTTCATCAGGGATTTGGCATATGTCATTGAAGATGATGATAAAATTGTTGGCCATATTAGCTATTCTGTGGGATACATTGATTATGGTGATGTAAAAATTGACGCAGTTGTTTTAGGCCCTGTTTCAATACATGAAGATTATCAAAATATGGGTTTGGGTTCAAAACTGATTAGACATACGCTTGATTTGGCAAAAAATGAGGGAATTCCCTTTGTTTTTGTAATTGGTGATGAAAATTATTATCACAGATTCGGTTTTGAAAGCGCTTCAAAATTTGATATATTTTTAGACGGAACTGATAGACAGGATGAATGCCCTTTTTTCATGGTTATCGTATTTGATAAAACCAAATTAAAAAATAAAAATGGAACATTTCATAATCCTGACGTATTTGATGTCAATCAAAGCGATGTGGATGAATTTGATAAACAATTTGAATTCAAGGAAAAATTAATTTTGGATTCACAATTAAAGGAGTTATAAAATGAAATATGTAATAATCAACGGATCTCCAAGAAGGAAAAATACATGTGCAGTAATAAAACAGATTAAAACAAATCTGGAAGGTGAATTTGAAGAAATCTATCTGCAAAAGGAAAAAATTCCATTATGCGTAGGCTGCTATAACTGCATTGTTAAAGGTGAGAAATACTGCCCTCACTTCAGTCAGATTAATCCCATAGTTGAAAAGATAAACGATTGTGACGGAATCATCATAGGATCACCGGTATATGCGATGAATGTCACAGCACTTCTTAAAAACTTCTTTGACCATACGGCTTACCTGTTCCACAGACCTCAGTTTTTCACAAAAAAAGCCATAGTCGTTGTTACAACTGCAGGGGCAGGCCATAAAAAGGTAGCCAATTACATTGATGAAACATTAAGGCATTGGGGAGTAAATAAAGTATATAAAATTGCAATGGCATGCGGAGGAAAGGAACATCTGGAAACCGAACCAATAGATAAAGTGTCTAAAAAATTCTTCAAGGATTTAAAGTCAAATAAACTGCATTCTCCTAAATTTGGAGATATTTTGTTTTTCGATGTATGGAAAGCTATGGCTAATATGGACGAGCCTATCAAGCCAGATGCAGAATATTGGAATGAAACTGGTTTGATTAATGAGGATTTTTCACCTGATGTTAAATTGAATTTCATAAAAAAGGGATTTTCAAAACTGATGTTTTTTATATTAAGTAAGTTCATAAAATGATTATAAGAATTTAAAAGGGGAGTATAATTCATGGCTGAAAAAATTGCTTTGGCGCCCTGCAACGGAATGAGTGCAAACGGACTTGTTTCACGTGTAGCCGTAGGGGACTGCAAAAGTGAAAATGAGAATGTAATATCCATTTGTATGGGATCAACATCTGCGGATATTGAAGGCAAAAATGATGAAATGCTTAAAAAATTTCCGATTGTTGCCGTAAACGGATGTCCAAACGGATGTGTAAATAAGATTTTGAAAAATAAAGGAATTGATGTAGCTGACACAATTGCTGTTGATGAAGTTTTGAGTGGCTATGACGTAACTGCAAAAGACTCTTTCAGATTGGATGCAGAAGCAGAACAATGTGTAAAAATAATCAATGATAAATTAAATAAAACGATTGAAAAGTTAATGTGATATTTTAATTATCATGAATGATATATATTACAATATGAATGTAGGTTATTAATGCAAGTCCCAGAAAAAGAGGAAATATGCAGAATTATGCAAAAATGTAGTTGAAGGTGCCATGGACAATGGTGCCGATGTTGAATACATTAATTTATATAGCTATGATTTTAAGGGATGTATGAGCTGCTTTGCATGCCATTTAAAAAAGAACAAGGAAAACCCATTGTGCTTTTGGAGAGATGACTTAAAAGAAATTCTTAAAACCTGCCTTAAAGCGGATGCAATTGTTATAGGTTCTCTAATATATTACGGTTCTATTACTTCATATGCACAGGCATTTCTGGAAAGGTTGCTTTTTGCTGCAGATACATATTTGCTTGATGAAGATGGAAACAGAATCTCCAAAATCAAAAAGGAAGTTAAAACAGCTATGATTTATACCATGAATGTTCCAAAAGAGATGGATTACTTTAACGGTGACGACCAGTTGGCAATCATGAGAGGATATCTGACAAACATTTTCGGTGAGTGTGAAGCGTTGTATGCTTACGATACCAAGCAGTTCAAGCAATATTCTCCATACTTGAACAACATGTTTGACCCGGACTTAAAAGAACAGAGCAAACAGAATCAATTTCCGAAAGACTGCAAAAAGGCTTATGAGTTAGGTCAAAGATTATCAATGGAATAACTATTTTTTTCTTTTCAATATTTTTTTTAACTTTTTTTTAGTTTTAGCACTATCTTTATAAATCATTTTAAACATATATTATTATATTATCAATTTATAAATTATGGTGTTTAAATGAGTGAGGATATTAAAAAAACCATTAGTGAATTACATATTTACGAAAAGAAACTTTTAAAAGAATTAGGAGAAAATCCAGGAATTACTCCACAGAAAATTGCTTTAAATACTGGTATGGATATTAAATCCGTCATGAGTGCAGCAGGTTCCCTTGCATCCAAAGACATTATTGAAATGCGCAAGGATGTTGAAAAAATATATTCATTAACCAAAGACGGGGAAAAGTACGCTAAACAGGGTCTTCCTGAACGTAAAATATTAAATGCCCTTGCTGTTAAAAAACAAATCGCAATGAAAGATTTGGCTGATGAAGCGGGCATTGATAAAAAAGAAACAGGAATTGCTCTTGGATGGCTGCGCCAGAAAAACTGGGCTCAGATTGATAAAGGAGTACTCAACATTACTGATATCGGTAAAGAATTTGCAGATAAGGCCAGTGTTGATGAAGAGGTACTGGAGTACCTTAAGGCAAATGCTGATGGAGTTAAACTTTTAACTGATGATTTAAAAGAAGGTTTTAAAAAATTAACAGGTAGAAAAAACATTTTAAATATTAAAAAAGAGACCTCACACTCTTTTAAACTTTTACCAAAAGGTGAAGCTATCTTAAAAGAAGGTTTCACAATTAAAGAACAAGCTACTCAATTAACACACCAACAATTAAAAGAAGGACAATGGAAGGATTTGGAATACCGTCCTTATGATATTAATGCAGAAGCTCCTGTCATCTTTGCAGGAAAAAAACACCCGTTAAGAGTCATCATTGATGAAATCAGGGAAATTTTCCTGGACATGGGATTTTTAGAAGACAAGGGAGAATATGTTGAATCAGCATTCTGGAACTTTGATTCACTTTTCCAGCCTCAGGATCATGCGGCCCGTGAAATGCAGGACACATTTTATCTTAAAAATCCACTAACCTGCGATTTGCCTGATGATGATCTGGTAAAACTTACAGCCGAAACCCATGAAACCGGTGCAGACACTGGCTCTATAGGCTGGCAATATGACTGGAGTGAGGACATTGCTCGTCAAAGTGTTTTAAGAACTCACACAACCGGAATTTCTACAAAACACTTGTTTGAACACGAACCTCCAATCAAAATGTTTTCTGTTGGAAGGGTATTCAGAAGAGAGACTTTCGATTATAAGCATTTGCCTGAGTTCCATCAAGTTGAAGGACTTGTATGCGGTGAAGGCATTAGCTATCAAAATCTTTTAGGAATTTTAAAAGAATTTTATAAAAAATTAGGTTTTGAAGTAAGATTCAGGCCGGCTTATTTCCCTTATACATATCTGTCAACTGAAAGTGAAATCTATCTTGAAGAAAAAGGAAGCTGGATTGAGCTTGGAGGTGCAGGAATGTTCAGGCCGGAAGTATTAAAACCATTGGGCATCAATCAGCCTGCATTAGCTTTTGGTATGGGTATTGAAAGATTAGCAATGATTAGATATGATGTGGAAGATATCCGTATGCTCTATAAAAGTGACATTAACTGGCTTCGTGAAGTGCCTCTCGATAAAGGGGTCAGGTTATAATGTCAATTAAGCTGATTTCCTGGAATGTAAATGGTATTAGGGCCGTTTCAAAAAAAGATGAATTTTGGGACTGGTTTGAAAATACTGATGCTGACATTATTAACTTTCAGGAGGTTAGGGCAACTCAGGATAAAATTCCGGAGAAATTAGCTGATATTGAAGGATTTCACCAGCATCACAATGAAGCTGAAAAGAAAGGGTACAGTGGAGTTTCAACATTCTCCAAAATGGAACCTGTCAGCGTTACCAGAGGATTGGGCGTAGAAGAACTTGACAGTGAAGGAAGGGTTTTAAAAATAGAATATCCTGACTTTATATTATTTAATATTTACTTCCCTAACAGTGGAATGAACGGTAAACGCCTTGATTTTAAAGTTGATTTCTGCAATGCTTTGCTGGATCAGTTGGTTGAACTTAAAAAAGAAGGTAAAAACCTTGTCATCACTGGGGATTACAATATTGCACATAATCCTATTGATGTTTACAATCCTAAAAATTGTGAAGGAAAATCAGGGTATTTGCCTGAAGAACGTGCATGGCTCGACCAGCTGGAGGATGCAGGTTTTGTAGATACATTCAGAATGTTTGATGAAGGCGAAAACAACTTTACCTGGTGGAGTTATAGGACACGTGCACGTGAGAGAAATGCCGGTTGGAGACTGGATTATTTCTATGTCAATGAAGAAATTAAAGATAATGTAAAATCTGCTGAAATTCTAGCAGATATTTACGGTTCTGATCACTGTCCTGTAACTTTGGAACTTGATTTTTAAAAAAATAGTTGATTTTTGGTGATTATAATATTGTATTAACATCACCAATATCGTCAATAATTGTTATATCTAATTTTTCTTGTTTTATATATTCACGGTCTTCTTCTGTAACATCGGAATTAACAAGGATAGCACTTAATCCTGCATTTACAGCACCTAATGCATCTGCTTTGAATTTATTTCCAATCATCACTGATTTTTCAGGATTTCCATGCATTTTTCTAAGGGCAACATCAAAAATCAGTTTGTTCGGTTTTTCTTTTCCGACTTCCTCGGAAGTTATTACTTCATCGAAAAATGAGTAAATGTTAAGCCTGACTAGTTTTTCCCATTGTTTTATGGTAATACCATTTGAAATGACTGCTAAACGGTATCCTTGGCTTTTTAAATATATTAATGTATTAATGGTTTCTGAAAATGGCCTAAGCAGTGCCATTTTAACGTTGTGGTATGTTGTCATTCCAAGTGCAACTAACATAGGATCCTCATGGCCTAAAACAACCTGGGTCAACATGTTGAAGTGTTTTCCATAATTGGATCCTTTCTCACGGATAATAGTTTTTAAAACTCCGTATGCTTCATCTTTATCTAATGGCAGTCCATTATCAACCATTAATCCGATTGCTGCTTTTCTTGCAGTTTCGGCAAAATCAGTTGTGTCTAATAATGTACCATCTATATCAAAGAAAACCACACGGTCATCATCGTTCCTCATATAAATGTAATTATTATTTTAGAAATATTTAAATTTTTTTAGAAGAATGCATCTAAACTTTGCTGGACTTCACCGCGAGCCATGTCCTCAAGGTCTTTTTTTGTATATCCGAAAGCATACATTATTCTTTCAACTGCCGGAATGAGCTGATTGTTGATATAGTAATCCTTGTCATATGTATATCCTTCGCTGTATTCGTATGGGACTGCACGCTGACTGATTGATCCTTTTCCTTTGACGATTATATATTGGATGATGGTTCCTCTTGTCACTTTAATTCCATGCTCTTCGATTTTCCTTGCAGCAACAACATGGGGACCGACCTGTTTGTACTGGTCTAACGGTTTGGTTATTTGGGTGTGGATGATGAGTTCCTTATTGTCAACTTCACCTTTTTTAATTCTTTTGAGAACTTTTTTAACGGCTTTAATTGCTTTATCGGAATCCCCTTCCTTCAATATGGCCATCAGGATTTCTTCCTGGGTGTTTTTGACGATTGGTGCCCAGTCCCTTCTAACCAATTCAAGTCCTTTAGCTATAATCTCTCCGTCTTCAATAACGGCATATCTTTTTTTACTTACAAAAAATCCTCTTCTGTAAAACCCTTCATATTCCAATTCCATGCTTTCCGGAAGGGTTGAATTGAGGTAAGTTAAAAATTTCTGAGCTTGCGCTTTTATTTCTGCTTCAAGAGCTAACTGTTCTGGGCTTTCACTGACCAATTTTTACACCTAATTTATAATTTAGCTGAGGGTGTTAATATTCTTTTGTAGAACAATTTCACATAACCGCAACATTATTATTGCCTTGATATCAATTTATTTAGGTTAAAAACATCAGATATTACTTTTCAAATGCTCTTGGACTTTTTATATATTCTAAATTACATATAGTGTAGTATGGAGTTGATAACATGAAAAAAGAAAGATTGATTTCAAGTTATGACGAAGTAAATGATACCTTTGTCGGAAAAATCGACGGTAAAAATGGATATGTAGTAGATTATGGAATAACCGATGGAATTTTTTTAGGTCTAAACAATTCCAATCTGCCAACATCAGTTTTCATCTCCAATGCTTCTGAAGTATTGGATATTTCAAAAACCGATCTGGAAAGTGCAGATGTTAAAATAGGCATAAAATGTGATGATGCCAATTTGACATTTAGGATGTGCATTGAGGATTTGCTTGTTTTTTCAACCCGATGCAAAAACAGTTTCGGAATTCCGAATTTAAACTTTTTAATAGATTGTAATATCTGATATTACATCTTTTTTAATTTTTTTTGTTAACTTTAAATATAATTTGAAACAAAATAGTTTAATTAAGTGATAATATGGATAATGAAAAAATCGATATTGGCTCAGCTGATGAAATTGTTATTGTTGTACCTCAGGAAGCTATTGAAGACGGTGAATTGGAAATAGACCTGGATGAGCTGGGAATTGATGTTGAGTCATTAGGTGAAGATGTTAATATTGTTATTCAGGTTGAAGGCAAAGACGGGGAAACTCTCGTATTGGATGATGATGAAGAAGTTCCATTGTTCGACGGTGATGATGATGTAATCGATGAGCCGAATGAATGGTATTTCGATGATGATCCCTATGAAATAGTTTATTATGAATTCCCTGATTTGGATTAGGTGAGTCAAGTGGATGAAATTCCTTATTATGTTTATGATGATGAAGAAAACTCTCATATAATGTCTGAAAATGCTGAACCTTACATTGATGATGAGGATTTAAGGGAATTGCTGCTGGATTATCTTGGAGATGATGTTCCAGAAGAGGAAATCCAGAAAATATTGAAAGCAGCTTCAGATGAAAACATTTCCGAAGAAGATTTTGACAAGTTATTGGATGATTTTATTTTAAATCACAAATCCTGATTTTTACTATTTTTCCCTTAAAAATAAAACATTTATATATAATGATAAAGTAATATTTAATTATCATTATTCTTTAAGCCTCTTTTTTGCTCTCAAAAATTAGACTATTATTATCTTGCAGATAGTTTTAATTGAAAAGAGGATTGAAGACTGCGATTATTATATTATTAAATTATATTTATTAGGTGAAATAATGGCAATTTCTCAAGGAAAATCAACAAGAAGTCCATCCGGTGCAAGAAACGTTGCTAACCGTGGAAAAAGGAAATCAGAATTAGGAAGAGACCCAGCTGAAACTAGGTTAGATGAAAAGAAATTAAGAAAAATCAGAACCCGTGGCGGAAACGAAAAACTCAGATTAGCTACCGGTAACAAAATCAACGTTACAGACGCAAACGGAAAAACCCAAGTTGTAGATATTCTCGGTGTAATCGAAAACACCGCAAACCCTAACTACGTAAGAAGGAACATCATTACCAAAGGTGCTATCGTAGAAACTCCTGAAGGTAATGCTAAAGTAACATCCAGACCTGGTCAAGACGGTGTTATTAACGGAATTTTAATTTAAATATATTTTTCATATATTTAAACTCTCTTTTTTTATATTTTTTTTCAATTTTACTAATAATTAAATACTTGTTTTAATATATTACTATAATGATAATTAATATTGGTAGATATAATGTCAGATGATAAAATTAGTATGAATCACGGTGCTGGCGGAGAGGTAATGGCAAATTTAATAGCCAGTACAGTTTTGGACAATATCACAAAAAAAAGTGTAAATGGCGGTATTAGTTTAGATGCCTTGGACGATGGAGCTTCAATACCTTTAGGGGATTGGGAAATTGTAATGACAACTGACGGTCATACAATCGATCCTTTGTTTTTCCCTGGAGGGGATATTGGAAGAATTTCTGCAGCAGGAACAATCAATGACGTTTCTGTAATGGGAGCACGTCCATTAGCTATTTCTAATGCAATCATTATGCAGGAAGGCTTTCCTATAGATGACTTGGACAGAATCATAAAGTCACTAAATGAAACCTGTGAAGAGGTTGATGTTGCAGTGATTACTGGAGATACCAAAGTAATGCCTCAGGACAAGCTTGATGGAATAGTTATGGTAACTACAGGAATTGGAATCGCCAAAAAAGGCGAAGTAGTGCGTGACTCAACCTTGCAAGTCGGTGATAAAATCATCGTCACAGGTAGTTTGGGTGACCACGGAATGAGTTTAATGTCATTCAGGGAAGGTTTCGGTTTTGAAACTGATTTAAAATCTGATGTTGCTCCGATGTGGAATATTATCAAGAAAGCATTAGACATTGGGGGAGTTACAGCAATGAAAGACCCAACCCGTGGAGGTTTTGCTAATGCAATAAACGAAATGGCTTCAAAAGCTGGTGTTGGTGTCGTTTTAGAGCAAGAAGCAATTCCTATTAAAGAAGAGGTTCATGCTGTATCTGAAATGTTGGGCATTGATCCATTTGAAGTAGCTAATGAAGGAAAAGTGGTCATGGGTGTCAAAGCCGACAAAGCTGAAGAAATCCTTGAAGCTATCAAAGGCGAAAAGTATGGTGAAAATGCAGCAATTATTGGGGAAGTAGTTGAAGGAGATTACGTGGTTGTAAATACTCCTATCGGTGGTGAAAGAATTCTCGAAGCACCTATTGCTGACCCGGTACCTAGAGTTTGTTAGGTGAAAAAATGGCAAGTGTATTTTCTAGAAGAATAGTTGCATATATTATTGACTTTTTTGTAGTTTCAGCAGTAATGTGGATTTTATCCTATTTCCTATCAATAATATTCAGTCCTATTGATGTTGGTTCTGTTTATGCTTACTTACCATATCTTGCCCCTATATTAGGTTTTGTTTATTTTGTTGTTTGTGAAAAGGCTAAAGGAGCATCAATCGGTAAAGCATTGATGTTTTTAGAAGTAAGGTCTAAAAATGGTTCCTACATAAACTGGCCTCAGGCTATTGTGCGCAATTTAACTAAAATCTATTGGGTTCCAATCATTTTTGACTGGTTAATAGGCAGGATTATGAATACTGACAGATTATTTGGAAATGTGACACGTACTGTTGTTGTCAATACAGTGAATTAAGAGTATTATGATTAAAAAGGTTCAAGTTCTTTGGTATTTAAACAAGGAAGATTTGGAAAATTATTGTATAGACTTTAAGGAATATAAATCCCATAAGCTTGACGGTTATGAAATCTGTGATGTTGATGAGGATTTAATATATGATTTATGTGATAGGGACCCTGACAGACTTGAACCTATTGGATATTTTAAAAATATTAAAGAAATTGAAAAGTATTTATCCGAAACTATCACCAATAATGAATTTGAACTGGATTTGGATTCACCTGAACTAAAAGAAAAAATTGCAACTGCATGCAATAACATTGACTTTTCAGGTGAAGATTACTATATTTCAATAGGTTCCAATCTTGGAAGCAGCGATACAAAAATAGCCAGCTGGTTTGAAGCATTAAGAAAGGAATACAACAGCTCTTCCAAGGATAATGTTTGGGTTTTGGCAGTGACCGGTTATGATCCCTATGACTTGTCATTGACAGGCAGGGCATTATCATATGTTCTGGCGGATATTTTAAACTTAAATGAATCATCTCTAGATAATCTGATTCCAAACAAGGGCAGAATAACTGTTGAAGAATGGAATGCGATTTTAGATAAAGTTTATAAGAAAAATAAAATTTATTTAGGTTTAAATAGGGTAATTTAATTATATTTCACCCTTTTTAAACTCACTTGGCTCGAAATAGGATATGTTTGCTAGATTGGAGTCTATTATTTCTTTGTTGATGTCTGTTGTGTTAGTGTAAACTATTGCCAGTATGCGTCCGTATTTGTCCTCTTTTTGCTTGTCGTCAATGTCGAGATATACAGTTTTTCCAAGACACTTTTCTTCAACAAATTTTTTGGCGGCACTGTATCCGGATTCTGTTTCTTTAGGTGTCTTTACCTGTGTCAGCTGAACTTTTCCGACACCATAAACCTGTATTGTATTGCCGTCGATGACTTCAACGCATTTGCCGGCATTGTCATAGTTAACTGTTTTGTTGGCTATTGTCAATGTTCCTTTTTTGTTTTCGATAGTGTCTGTTTCGCCTAAAAGGCCGTTAGCTAATGTAAGCGCTATTATAATTGCGAATATGATTAGTAATATTAGGGAAATTTTCTGTCTGTTCATGACTATTCCTGTTTGTAGTGTTCACAATAACGTTTGTATCTGCATGATCTGCATTTGTTTGCATTTTTGGTTGGTACAAATGGTCTTGTTCCGTCAAACAGTCCCTGCATTCTTTCAAGTGTGAATTTTATTTCCTTTTCAACTTCAGGGGTGAATATTTCAATCCAAAAGAGGTTTTCGGTTCCACGTTCCCTTAATGCAGCTTTCATTTTCCTTTCATCGCAGGTCATGCTTTTGAATGCAAGGCAGTATGCTCTTACCTGATTCATTGTTGAAAAGTATGGTGTACGACCAGGTTTGTCATCAATTATTACAATTTCATCAGGTTTCATCCATATTTCGTCAATGTAACCTCTTATTCCGTATTCAGGTGCAATGACGAAAACTTCCCTTGACATTGAAGCCTTATCCTTGGATGCCTCAACTGCCTCTTCAAAGGTTGCAGGTGTTGCGTCCTGTTTGAATATGTCTTCAAGCTGGTGGTGGATGTCGCTGCCGTGTGTCATTTCAGGTGTTGCAGGTGTTTCGATACCTTTCATGTATTCGAGATATAGCTGGTATTCGCAATATCCCTGTTTGTTGAGCCAGCTAATCGGGAAATTGTTTTTTCCTTCAATTATTTGAATACCTTTGATGTCAGGGTGTTCTTTAATTTCATAGTTTTTTTCATATCCGTTAATGTTTTTTTGTTCCATAATTTAACTTTGTTTTTCTATCTACTTATTACTTCTCATGTGCACTAGGTATCTTTTTAAATACTGGCTAAATCTAAAATAATTTCATGCACTACGTTGAATCCAAAAGCATATTGTCAGCCAACAATGGAATGAATCTCTATAGAGGCTGCACCCACGGATGCATATACTGTGATTCCAGAAGCAAGGTTTACGGCATGAATCACAAATTTGAAGACATTGAAGTCAAGCAGAACTCATTGGAACTGCTTAAAAAAGAACTTATCAAAAGAAAACCCTCCATGATTGGAACAGGTGCAATGACAGACCCCTACATTCCTCTTGAAAAACATCTGCAATATGTCCGGAACGCTTTGAAGCTAATATACAAGTACGGATTCGGATTTACCTGCATTACCAAATCAGACCTAATACTTAGGGATTTGGACTTGCTTAAAAAAATCAATGAAAAGTCAAAAGCGGTTGTTCAGATGACTCTCACCACTGCAGATGATGATTTGTGCACCATACTGGAGCCCAATGTCTGTAAAACTTCAAGACGTGTTGAAGTTTTAAATGAATTGAATGATGAGGGCATTCCAACAGTTGTATGGCTGTGCCCGATACTGCCCTACATTAACGACACACAAGAGAATATTACAAGCATTATTGATTATTGCATTGATGCAAATGTTAAGGGGATACTGTGCTTTGAAATGGGCTTGACGCTGAGGGAAGGAAACCGTCAATATTTCTACTCAAAACTGGATGAGAGTTTCCCCGGACTTAAAGATAAATACATTGAAAAATTCGGAAATAACTATTCAATTCCAAGCCCCAACAATCACAAACTTATGGATATCTTTCAAAAACGAACATCTGGTGCAGGGATTTTAAACAATGCCGATGAAATCTTTGAATATCTCCATGATTTTCCCCAAAAATCATATCAGTCCACATTAACTTTTAAATAGCTATTTTTTAAAATATTAATATAATGAATTTTGATGATTTTGACATTAGCGATGAGGTAAAAAAAGCTATTGATGAGATGGGATTTGAAAAGACCACACCTATTCAGGAAATGGCAATACCTCTTGGATTAAAGGGCAGGGATATAACTGCTCAGGCACAAACTGGTTCAGGTAAAACCATAGCATTTGCAGTTCCTGTTCTTGAAAAAATTTTCATTCCCGACAGGTCTCCGCAGGCAATTGTTCTGTGTCCGACAAGGGAGCTGTGCCTTCAGGTTGCAGGCGAAATTGCAAAAGTCGGCAAATACATTAAAAAGCTTAAGGTTTTGGCAGTTTATGGAGGCCAGCCCATAGGAAAACAGACAAGAGTTCTTAAAAAAGGAGTTCATATTGTTGTCGGCACTCCTGGCCGTGTAATTGACCATATTCAGAGAGGCAATCTTGATTTGATTGGTGTTGAAAGCGTGATTTTGGATGAAGCCGATGAAATGCTGGATATGGGTTTTAGAGATGATATTCAAACAATACTTAAAAATACACCTCTCCAAAGGCAAACTATGCTTTTTTCAGCAACTATGCCGACAGAAATCAGAAAAATTGCTAAAAACTATCAGAATAACCCAAAATTTATTAAAGTCGCAAATAAAAAGGAAAACATTCCAAAAATTACTCAGCATGCCTTTAGAACCAATCATAAATATAAGTTTAAGGATTTAACCAAACTGATTGAAGCTTATGATATTAAATCCTCATTGATATTCTGCAATACTAAAAAAGGTGTGGATTTTGTTTTCAAGCACCTGAAAAAAGAAGGATATTCATCAGAGGCCCTGCATGGGGACATGTCTCAAAAGACAAGGGACAGAGTCATGAATAAATTCCGCAACGGCAATGTCAGATTTCTGGTTGCAACAGACGTTGCCGCCCGTGGTCTGGACATTTCCAACTTGGATTTCATTGTCAACTATGACGTTGCCCAAAATTATGATTCACATATTCATCGTATAGGTAGAACTGCAAGAGCTGGAAGCAGCGGTTTTGCTTTAACATTGGTGTCAAAAGAGGATTCAGCTAATTTTAATGTTATTAAAAGGCAGAGTAAAGGTAAAATTGTAGAAAAAGACATTCCTTCTGATTCAGAACTTGAAGAAATTAAAATTAATAGGATTTTGGATGAGGTAAAAAATTCAATTAAAGTTGATAATTTAAAAAATGATATGGATTTTATAAAAAAGAGTTTATCTGCAGATATTACTTCTGAAGAAATAGCTGCAGCTTTATTAAAAAAATTAAGGGAAAAATAATTATTTTCCGCCGTCAATAATGTTGAATTTTATTTTTTCGTTTTCTAACTCGCGTGTAAACGCTTTGCTCATATCTCCGACACAAATTGCTAAAACATTTAAGCCTTTACGTGCGGCATTTGCAGTTGCCTGTGGTGCAGCAAACTCAATATCAATTGGTAAACCTAATTTTTTAACTACTGCACGGGAAACAGTTCCTGCAACCGCAACTTTATCAATAGGTTTTCCAGTGTTTGTTCCTTTATCATAGACATTTTTAATAAGGTCTAAATCGCATGATTTGGATCCTCCGTCTTTTATTGTAGGAACATTAATGACAGTTACTTCACCAATGGTCATATCGATAATTCCGGTCAAATTGGTTAGTGATACGTCCATGTCTTTTTCAGCATCGTCCAATACAACACCGGTTGCATTTTCTTCTTTTTTATGAGCGTACAGAACACCATCTTCCATAAAAAGACCAACAATATCATCTTTTTTGAGTTCTTCTCTAGCAATCGCAGGCCAAATGGTTTTATAATGATTCATGGTTTCTAAAACGGAATCAGAATATTTTCTAAGACTTATGGCATCTTTTTTAACTTTATCGATACCTGCTTGTGTTATTTTGTAAGGTGACCTTCCATCTTTTGATGTTATGTACCCAAGTTCGATTAATGTCTTGATATTTTCAGATACTGCTTGAATGGTAATTCCTAGAGTATTAGCCAAATCTTTTTGTTTGAGATGCGGATCTTGCTTTGAAATTTCACTTAAAATTTGAAAATGGGTAAGTGCACCTCTTTTTTTAAAAGCCTTCATCATTTTCATTCCTCAATTATACTTGATTAATATATATTTTTAAACTTATTATATATAAATTAATTTGATAATTTGCCATTCAATGCATCATTAAACTCTTGGAGAAATTCATCTTTTTTCTCGATTGGGATGTATGCACCACATGCCATTGCATGTCCGCCTCCGCTTCCACCAACTTTCGAAGCGATATTTCTTATAATATTCCCAAAATGAATTCCGTCATATGAAAGCAATCTTGAACATCTAAGTGAAACTTTAAGGCCTTTGTCATCAGTTTGTGTGAATCCTATAATCGGCTTTTTCCAGTTGCAGTATCCTAAAATCATTCCGGTTATTGTTCCGACAATTTCAGGTTTGATTCCGTCGCCGTCAAAATACTGAAGGTTTTCCATTTCTATAATGTTGGTTTCATCGCCTTCAGCTATTTTTGCAATGGATGTTGCGAGGTTATATCTGTGGGATTTGCTGACTGCTTCAAGTTCATCAAGTGCAACAAAACGGTCTCCTTTAAGAACTTCCATGGCGATTTTTTCTTCATGGTTTCTGCCGCATGCGTTCATTGCAGTTGAAAATTCAGATCCGTCCCTTAAAAAGCTGTGTTCATCCTCTTTTAGGAAGGTGTATGAATCTCCGATAATCAGCTGTGGTATGTATCTCACGTATTTTCCGGGAACCGCTTTTGAAATCATTTTCAGCAGATATTGGAAAAGGCGTCCTTTTTCTTCCTGAGTCAGCTGATTGAGTGTTTTTCTGTTGTGCTTTTCATCAATTCCGAGCTCTTCCAGAATGGCCATGGTTTCTGTGGTGTTGTTTGTAATTGGAAGTTTAACGTCGCTGAAATAAGACAGCGCAACGAATAGAGGTCTGGTATTTCTGCCGTATATGTTAATGTCGCTTTTGGTCAGTTTCAGATACCCTCCGTCGATTGCGTCCTGCTGAATTATCTGGTTCAGTCCTTCAAACTGACCTGTTTTTGTATTCTGCATATCTCCAATGGCTGATAGAACTCCAATCCAGCTTAAATCAGTATATCCGAATTCCTTTGCTAAAAAATAACATAATCCTCCGCCGCAAACATAATATGACCCGTCAATTCCATGATACATGGGATTGATTTCAAGGAAAGTGTAGTCCTTGTCATCTTTGTAGTCAATGTCCCTTAATGGAGGGTGGTGGTCCAGAATAATAATTTTCTGGCCTTTTTTGGCGTTGGTGTCTATGTGCTGACCTGAACCCAAATCGGAAAAGATAGTAAGTTCATGGTCAAGCTCAATATTGTCCAGAACATCCAAATTTACAAATTCAATTTCGTGTTCCTTATTCTGTCTGTCTAGTATGGTTGATAAGATTGCACCTGAACAGATACCGTCACAGTCAATGTGGGAATAAACCTTAATGTCTTCTGCATTTTCGATAATCTCACGTGCCTGGACGTATTGTTCGTGCATTAATTGTGGTATTTTCATGTTAATCAGTTTCTTATTTCTTTAATCTTTAAGCTAACTTCTTTAAGTAATTCCAGTTTTGTTCCTTCCCATTCAACAAGAACCCTTCCGGATTTCTCATACCATTTTCCTGGATATGAAAATTCCTTCTGCATGCTGTATTTAAGGCCCATCCTTTTCAATGCTCTTTCAATTTCATTTAAATTAGGCTCTTTGACAGCTATCTCCTTGGAGACTTTGCGGCCCTGGCTTAGGGATAGGTTTTTATCTAGATATTGTGGCCAGATGGTTATCATATTATCACCTATTTGATTTGGTTTTCAAAGATTTCCAATGCATCTTTAACGACCAGGTCCATATTGTAATATTTGTATTTTGCAAGTCTTCCGGTAAAGATGACATTTTCCTCTTTTTCCATTTCTGCTTCATATAATTTGAATTTATCAAGATACTCCTGGGTAGGATAAGGATAGCATTTCTCACCGTTGAATCCAGGATATTCCTTCATGATGGCGGTTTTTCCTTCAACTTCCTGCCAGGTTAACTTTTTAAATTCGGTAATTCTTGTAAAGTAAGGGTCATTAGGGTGATTTACAACTGCAACGTCCTGATATGAGTCTTCATCAATGATTTCATACACGAAGTTAAGGCATCTGTATAGGAGTTCTCCGTATTTGTAGTCATAGAAGTAATCGATAGGGCCTGTGTAAATCAGGGTTTCATAGTTGATTCTGTCGATATAATCTTTATAATCAGCTTTAAGGCCGACATGGATCTTGTCGGATTTAATCATGTTTTCGCACATTTTTGTAAAGCCTTCCTTAGGCATTCCCTGATATGTGTCTGCAAAGTATCTGTCGTCATGATTGAATCTGAAAGGTATTCTTGAAATTACGGTTGGGCTTAGATTGGCGGCGGATGTTCCCCACTGTTTTTCAGTGTAGTTTTTAAACAGCTTTTCGTAGATGTCACGGCCTGCATTTTTTAAAACAACGTCTTCGGATGATTTTACCTCATCGATGTCTTCCTTGTGCTCGTCAATCCAGTCTTTCATTGAATTTTCATCCAAATCCAAATCGTATAATGTATTTAAAGTGTCTATGCAGATTGGCATTGGCACCAGTTTTCCGTCAACATAGCTCAATACTCTGTGAACGTAGTCGTTCCATTCTGTAAACTGGGACAGGTAATCGTGAACCTTTTTCTCATTGGTATGGTAAATGTGAGGTCCGTATTTCTGGATTAAAAGTCCGTCATCATAAAAGTCATATACGTTTCCACCGATGTGGTCACGCTTTTCGATAATCAATACTTCTTCATCTAGTTCATTAGCTATTCTTTCTGCTAATGTTAAACCGGACAGTCCGGCTCCTACTATAACATATTTGTAATCGCTCATAATTTCTTACTCCTTTGCAGTGTGTATTGCGGTTTCGATTGCGGTTGTCATTGAAGACATAAGCATTCTGGTTTTAAAATCTCCGTCATGAATTTTCTTAAGTTTATTTACCTTTTTAAGCAATAATCTATTTTCCTCTTTTGTAAACGGTGAGGTTTTCCAGGTATGCATCCAGTGCAGCAGATGAGGATTAAGTGATACTGTCTGCACTTCCTTTGAAAATCCTTCGGTTTTCTTTCTGCAGTAAATGTAGGCTTCCATAAGTTCATCGAGAAGTCTAACGTTAACGTTATTGGTAATGGACTTGTCATTCGGCAAGTCTCTGATGTAGTAATCATAACTGAAGTAATTGTTGAGGTATACGATTCCTTCGGCGTTCAATAGCGCTTCAAGGGTAAATGCCATGTCGTCTCCTGTTACATACTTCTGGAAACGCAAATTTTTGTCCATGATAAGTTCCCTTCTGTAGATTTTACACCATACTGAAGGCTGTATCTTTAACAGGTCCGGTTCCTGTTCGATATTATCCACATGTATTGTGTCGATTGGTCCGTCTCTCGGATAGGTCACTTCCAATGTTTTTCCGTAGAGAACTCTTTCTATTACATTGTCCCATAGGAAGTCAGGAACATCGAGGAAATTTGCAGTTTCAAAGGTTTCATCAGGATATGCGCTTTTCAAATCAGCTTCATATGGTGAGTATGATTCCTGAATGTATCCTCCGTATTCGAATATTCTTTTAAAACGTGCAAATGCCAAGTCAACATCATATTTTTTGACTGCATTGTACAGTCTTTCACAGGCATCAGGGACGTATCTGTCGTCAGGATCCAGAAACATTATGTAATCTCCGGTTGATGCTTCAATACCAGTATTTCGGGGGGTGTGAGCTCCTCCGCTGTTGGTTTCATGATGAATTGCAACGCAGCAGTCGTATTTTTCAGCGTATTCATCGATAATCTTATCTGATCCGTCGGTTGAGCAGTCGTTAACCATGATTATTTCTAGATTTTCATTTCCAATTGTCTGGTTGATAAGAGAGTCAATACCTCCTTTCAGGTGAGGTCCAACATTAAAAATTGGTAAAATAATGCTTATTTTATCATCCATTGTTTTCTCTCCAAGTCTTAAATAATAATTCCATCATGTCCGGAACAGTATATGTGTCCGGGTGGATGTAGGCAACATCATATTTGTCAAGAACCTTTGCGGTAATAGGGCCTATTGAAACTGTCAGCAGATTGTCGTTCAATAATCTTGCCAGTTTATGCTTGTCTTCAGCTATTTCAAAGAAGTTTTCAACGGTCAGCGGGCTTGTGAATGTTATTGCATCAATCTCTTTGTTTTCGATTTTGGAGATGAGCTCTTGCACTGATTTTTCATCCATTGGGAACAATGACTTGTATGCTTCAGCAAGTATCACTTCATTTCCAAGTTTTTCAAGCTCTTCAGGTAAAATTGGTCTTGCAGAAGCTGTTCTTGGAATTCCAATGGTTTTTCCGGTAATTCCACGTTTTTTAAACTCTTCGATCAGGCCTTCGGCAGTGAAGTCTTCAGGCATCAAATCAACGGTCAGACCATTTTTTTCAGCTAATTTTCCTGTTTTGTTTCCGATAACTGCAAGTTTGCAGTCCAGAGTTTTGATAAAATCAGGATAGAACTTGTTTAAAGAAACGATTGTGGTTGGAGATGTGAATATAATCCAGTCCAGCTCGTCTTTTCTTGCTACAAGGTTTTTCAATGATTCACTGTTAACAGGCTGCAGGTCAAGTGTAGGTGCAAGAACAGGTGTTCCGCCCAGCGTTTCTACAATTTCCGAAGCCTTTTTTGCCCTATCTTTTGGCCTAGTTATTGCAACAACGGGTTTTGACATTTTATATTACCTTCATTAATTTATAATATTATTATTTTGTTTTTGTTAGTTTATAATCTTTGTTAATTCAAATTATGTTTTATATTGCGTTTAATGCGTCAAGCTGTTCTGATTGGAAAAACATGATTTTTTAGCATTTTTGAGTTTTTTGTGTTTATAATGTTTGGGATGAAATTCATATTTGACTTTAATGTGTGCTTGTGTAAATTTTTTTGTAGGAAGTTATTTTTTCAAAAATGTAAAATTGTTGTCATTTCGTTAAATTGTTGTAATTTGATTAAATTGTTCTTATTTTTATTTTTAAATTAGTTAAATTTATATATTTTTAAATTAAATAATTATTTGGCCGTGAATTATATTAATTCCAGTATTAGGTAGTTGAATTATAATTAAATGGTGTTTTCATGTTAAATTATAAAATGGATCGGGAACATATTTTTAATCCTAATATGCCTTTCGATGACTGCGATTTAGAAAAATTTGAAAATTTTTTAACTGAATTAAGCAAAAAACATGGTTTGGGCGAAGTATATTTTAAACCAAAGAATAAACATGATTGGGATTCTATGGCTACATTCAATATTGTGGCTCCAAATGACTGGTCATTTGTGAAAATACATAAAGTTACACACATTATTGGTGATGAATCTCTTGAATTTTCTAAAAGGGAAGGTTTAATGTATATTTTCAATAATTCATGCACTATTCTTACTCAATTGGAGTGATTCAATGGTTCATGCATTTGTGCCTGAACATCTATTGGATTTAGCAGATTATCTTAATAATCATCAATTCCGCTCTGAATTATATGATCTTCAATGCATAAATAGAACTGTAATAAATAGGTTATATTTTGCCAGTTATTTGCATGCAAAAGAGTGGATATTGGTGCATGGGGAATATGATAGTTTGGATGACTACACTGATGAATCAAGTTCTCATCTTGCTATTGTCGTTGCATTAAGAAGATTAAATCAGCATAATCTTTCAACTGATTTTTTTAATTTCAAAGAATTAAGAAAAGATGTTGATTATGACATTGTCAAAATTATTAATGATGATGTAAAAAAGGCATATGAATTTGCCAATGCTATTTTTAGTAGTTTGGTTTGAATATTTTTTTTTTTAAAAAATTTTAAAATTGCTTTAACTTTGTTAAATCTCTTTAAACGTGAAATATTGTCTTTTTCAAAGAAGTTGATTTCACTTTAACATTCTAATTTTTGATTTTTCACTTAAATTTCACCTGTGCATATATATCCCAGTATTTAATCAAATCAGATTTCCAATATTGGTGATGTTAAAGTAAAATCCGATTGATTAAACACAATCTTTTTTGATATAATTTCATTTTAATTCAACCTATCTTTAATATAATCAGTTCAAAAAATATTGCTCTCAGGACTAATTGTTGCGAATGTAAACAATTATATATTAGGATATTCTAATTTAAATTAGGTGATAAAATGAGCAATGTATTAGTAACTTACTTTTCAGCCAGCGGAGTAACCCGAAATGTTGCCGAAAAAATTGCTGGCGAAAACGGATATGATATTTTTGAAATTAAACCGGTTGAAAAATACACTTCTGCCGATTTGGACTACATGGACAAAAATTCCAGATCAACAATCGAGATGAACGACAAATCATTCAGACCTCCAATAGAAGAAACATGTGATGTTTCTGATTATGATACTGTAGTAATAGGCTTTCCTGTATGGTGGTACACCGCACCTACAATCATAAACACATTCATAGAAAGCGTTGATTTGAACGGAAAAACCATCAAGGCATTCTGCACATCCGGAGGATCCGGAATCGACAAATGCGTAAGCGACCTTCAAAATACTTATCCTGAACTTGATTTTGCAAAAGGCATGAGATTCATGGGCAATGTCTCAAAAGCAAAGGAATGGATTGAAAATGAGTAAAAAAGTAGTCGTAATAAGCTCATCTCCAAGAAAAGGTCAGAATTCAGATACATTATGTGATGAGTTTGTAAAAGGAGCAATTGACGGCGGAAACGATGCTGTAAAATACTTCCTGGAAGACATTGAATTTTCATCATGCAAGGCCTGCTACAAATGCAAGACTCCTGAGATGAAGTGTTTTCAGGATGACGGCATTGCAGAAATTCTTGAGGGCATGATGGCTGCTGATGTAATTGTCTATGCGACTCCTGTGTATTACTTTGAGATGTGCGGAACCCTTAAGATGTTTTTCGACAGATGCTATCCTATATTCAGACACCTTGAAAACAAGGATTTCTATATCATAATGGCAGCCGGAAGTTCCAGTGGCGATGCATTGACCGGACTTAAAAGCTTTATAGGATTTGCCAAAAATCCAACTATCAAAGAGGTATTTGAAGTCTTCGGTAATGTCAAATCACAGGGAGATGTGCTTAAAAAAGTATATGATGCAGGTAAAAACTGTTAAAAAATAGAATTTAGGAAAGAATTAATCTTTCCTAACCTTTAAAAGGATTTGAACTGTCGTATTTCTGTCCGTTTACGGTTATTGAATAGTCACCGTATTCAATGTTTCCGGTAACGGTTAGGGGTGAAACTGTACTGTCACCTGTCAGTGTCCAGGTTGAACCTTCGCCAACATTAACGGTAGTATTTCCGGTTGAATTTATAGCACCTTTGAATTCTGTGCTTTTCATGGTCCAGTTAAGTGAACTTATTGAATCGACAATAACGTTTCAGTCTATTTTTTCATTGATTGTATTCAGCTCGCCAACTACTATTTTAGAACTGTTTGATATCTGTCTCTTTTGATTTGTAATATATAAAATATTTTCAATTCTGAAGTAAAAATTGAATTTCTTCACAATATTTTAAACCATCTACAATTCCTTTATTTTGAAATTAATTTTGTTAATAGTTAATTTTTTTATATAATATGATAAATATTGATTTAAATTAATATCAAAGATTTATATTCTTTTAATAATAAATTTAAGGGCAATTATTAATTTAAAGGAGGTGACTATTATGATGTTTCATGAAGATGTCATTTTCAAAAGTGATGGTCAACAATATGGTCAGGAGTTCATGGAAATCCTAAATATCAGTGGAAAAATAATTGAAATTCATCAAACGGAATATGGAATAATAGATCCGAAAATGTACAAACCGGATTTGGTGTTTGAGCTTGAAGATAAAATAGTAATTCTTGAATTTCAAAGCACATATGTGGACATATATGATAAGAAAAGATTTAGATTTTACACGGCTTTATTTGATTATCTGAAAAATGCCACTCATAAAAACATTGAATTGCATGTATTAAGTACAATTGAGATGCAAAAAACTAAATGTTATAATATTAATCCTGAATCAAGGTTTCCCATTTATCTTTAAAATTCGATAATACCTCGATTTCTGCAAGTTGGGGATGAATTGAAAAGTTGGGTGTACTTTTGTTAATTGTCTATATAATTAGTTATTTTTTAAAATAAGCTTTTTTTTATAAGGTATTTAGGGGGATTATTATATTCATTATACTTTTTGATTTTAATATTAATATTGGAAAATTATTACTTTTCATTTGCTCTCTTACTATTTCTTTATATATGGGGAAGTTGTTAATTTAATATTTAGTGAGTTTTTAATTTTTGTATGTTAAAATTGAAGAACCATTATAGTTTTAATTCAAAAATGTGGTGGATATATGATGGATAAACGAGTAATGGGTATTAAGGTTAGACTTAAACCTTCACCTGAACAAATTGAAGAGTTTCATAAGAATTT
>NZ_SUTM01000013.1:0-51313 GCF_015062935.1 Methanobrevibacter sp.
TAACAAAAGTACACCCAACTTTTCGATTCATCCCCGACTTGCAGAAGTCGAGGTATTCTCGAATTTTAAAGATAAAATTCCCTTATTTTTCATCACCATCTTTACCTAATTGATAGTATTTTTCAGCGTCTTCTTCTCTCAAATCAGCTATTTCAAAGGATTTTCTAATGGTTTTGTTTTCATTTGCCTCAAGGAATTTAGACAGTTTTTGAGGAATAATTTCAGATACATAATAGTCATACAACGGCTTGTAAATTTCAGATCCCTTCTCACCAGTCCTGATGAAACGTTTTGTTGCATTGACATCAACATCAGCATTAATTGATGCCTCTTCTAGAGATTATTTGTTTATGCGACTATTAAACAATCGGCTTTTAATGATTTTATCAGCGAGTGGAACAGTATTTTTAATATTAACACTATTCTTTTGAATAAATTCATATTCAAGACTTTCCATATTGGATTTATAGTCAAAATATCCCATATTATCCAATCTCTTCAGGCGTTTTTTGAACTCATTTAAAATGTCTTTAGATGCAGATATTCCTGATTTAAAAAACTTAACAATGATTTGGATTTCTTCTTCATACATATATGTATCAGAATATATCTCTGAAAGTTTAAGATAGGGATAATAATCATTGCTGAAAAGCTCATTATGAAGTAAATCATTGTAAAAACCAATTGCTTTTTCAGTTTTACCATCCTTTAAAAGATCAATTCCATTTTGAATCAAATCATATTTTAAATCTGCTTTTTCTTTAATATCTGGCAAATCTTCAGTTATAATAGTTTTTTCACCTAAATCATCATTTGATAAATTATCAATTGCATCAATAAATGTATCCGGAATGAAATGGTTCATGAAAAAGTCATGTGATAGATATCCGTCAAGTCTACTGTCAATGAAATATGTTGTGCAGTAGTCTTTTTCAAATCTCATGCCTCTTCCATGAGTCTGAACCAGTGCAAGGGATGTTTTGTAGTCATACCATTTCGGGTCAATAGCATTTCTCATGGATATCTGACGGTCACCCAAATCAGGATAGGGAATCTTGTAGATTATCTGAAATCTGCATTCATCGCCCGGAAGGTCAATACCCTCATTAACAGAAGGTGAAACCAATACTTTAGGTTCATTGGAACATTTAAATTCATTTATAATTTCAGATCTGTTTTGTGTATCATGGGTGATGAATCTGTCTGATTTGATGTTATCTATTAGAAAATCCCTGCATTTTGCACTGACTGTATGTATAATTCCCTTGTCATTTTTGTGTTTATCTAATATTTCTTTGATAATTGGAACAGTTTGTGGAGCTGTCTTTTCAAGAAGACTGTAAGACATGTTAAAACTGTTATATGTTTTAATAGGATTTCTTTTGATATTAAATGGGCTTTTTCTCCTTATTGCATATATATCATCAGGAGATATTCCAAGCCAGTTTGCAAAAAGCCTGTAATCCAAGATGGTTGCACTCATGAAAATGCATACATCAGCATGATTGAAAAGAGTTTCTCTGGCGTAATTGTCGATTTTAAGAGGTTTGAACTGAGCAATTCCAAATTCTTTGTCATAGTCAAAAATCCACATTTCAGAATCTAAATATATATGGTTTAAAAATCTCTCACAGTCTCCAATCATGTTTTTGATAAAAATTTTCTTTTCTCTTAACTGGGGATTGTCAATATTTTCTATTTTAGAAAGTTCTATTTCATATTTTGTTTTGATTTTTTCAACGAAACTAATCCAATCCGTGCAGTTACCATCACTCAGCTGATTAATTAACTCTTTGGAAAGGTTGAACTTGAGATATTGCTTTAAATCATGTCTGTCAAATTCAAGAGTGAGTTGGTTCATCATCATTGACTCGATGTTGTGAGCCTCATCGCAAATCATCATCGTTCTTTTTGAAAAATCGCTTACATAATTGAGCTCCATAACCATGTAATGGTAATTGGCAATTGTCACTTTTGAGTTTAATCCTAAAAATTTTTGATAATAGTATTCACAGGTATTTTCTTTGGTAATTTTTTGTTTTTCATGATTATTTAGTGAAAATTTACAGGAATGGCCTTCAACAACACATTTTCCTAAATCACAGCTTTGGATAATACCATCTTTTTGATAATTCCTGCACTGAAAATTACCCCTTCCTTTGACTAATTTAAATCCTAAATCATTGAAATCATTTAAGTACTGGTCCTGAAGCTGTTTTGTTATCGTCAGAATAAATGATGAGTCAAACATCTGTGAAAGAGTTGCTGCAATTGCTGATTTTCCAGTACCTGTTCCTGCCTCAAGTACAATATATTTATATCCCTTATTAATTGCTTCTAGGATTTCTGAGATTGTTTCAAGCTGGAACTGTCTGGGATGGCTGAACGGGAAATGTTTAGCAACTTCAGGATTGATTTTTGAATAATTAGAATACTCCCAGGCCATTTTATCCACTCACAAATTATAACCAAAACAGTTATGTTTAGTTAATGATATCATACATTAACTCAGTTAGTGATATATAAAGCATTTTATCCGAGAGCGTTTGAGAAGTAATTACAATAGATTTTTTTATTAAAGCAACATGTCCATATATCTTGGAGGCAAATCACTCAACTCCGGATTTTCCATGAGTTTTTCTAATTTTTCCTGCCTCTTTATAGATTTATCTTGTTGAGTTTCAATTGTTTTATCTTCAATATCCAAAGCAAAAACCCCATTAATGTTTAATTTTACACCTTCGTTTTGCCTTTTTTCAAGCTCTCTTTCAAGATAATTAAGCTCAGAATCTGATTTTGCACATCTTCCAGTGCATTCACCATCAAAAGTACAGTCATATATTACAAAATCAATGTTATTGTTATCGGCAATTTTCTGCCTGATTTGATTAATCAGTTCACATTTCTCCCTTCCGTTCATTCTATCACCTATTTCAAATAGTTTTCAATGAAATTGTTAAATGCAATATTGTCTACAAAACCTGCACTGAATACAATTCCTGCTTTCTCGTATCTTCTGTGATAGGTCTGCAGACTTGATTCATAAGAGGCTTCCAATTCTTTATCATGCCTTTCACGAGCTAATTTTTTACATGCTGAGGGAATCATATTGGAGCATCTGTAGGATCTTCCTCTTGTTCTCTGCCTGTTTGGTTCATAATCCTCGGAAATTGAAACGACACGGTAGATTATCCGTGAACTGCTTAAAAATTTTCTGATATCTAGATATTCTACATTATTGTTAGTGTAATATTCCTCATAAATCAGAGGTAAAGCTATTGTAACTGTTTCTAGTGGCTTTGATGCAAGTCCGTTTAGCATCCTGTCAGAATATTTATCAACAATTTTGTCAAGAGAAGTTATTTCAGGTGAAAGTTCATCATAGTAATTCTTGGCTTTTAAACTGTCGACAACTTCAACCAATGAACATTTACTTGAGGTTTTGCACAGGAAATCTCCCTTGAATTCAATGAGAAAAATGAAAAAGTTATCTCCCTCTTTTTTATACCAGATTGCATCAGTTGTCTTTGGAGTAAACCAAACCCCACCTTCCTTGAAAATAGAACATGAATGACATATTTCATCCAAGGCATACATCTTGAACTCGTTTTTATTGCCGTCATGAGGTAAAATGGAGACTCCTTTTGAGTTTTCGGCAATTTTGTGTGACGGCCAGTAGAACTGACTGAATGATTTGAGAAATTCAACGAATTTAATTTCATCAGACGTTAATGTCATTTTCCTACTCCTTAAATAAAATTTGAGCTTTCAGTTTATCCAGCCTATCATAGGGTCTGGTTAGATTCTCATAAACCTCACCCATGTTTTTAGGGTTGATTTTTTTGAAATTAAATTTGTTATTGGATTGTTTTCTGGTTAAATAGAAATTGGTGTCATCTATTAAATCATAGTATTGGGCATAAAGTGAAATTGCTTCAATAAATATGGGACTGTATGAGTTTAAGTATAGTGTGATGTCCATTTCTTTTGTTAAAAGAATCAGTATTTCAGCAAATTTGATTTGCCATTCTGGATGCAGGTTACTTTCAGGTTCATCAATGATTAAAAATGAGTTGTTTTTAAGTGAACCATTCTCCAATAGAATTTGAATTACACCAATCTGTTTGATTCCGGATGAAGAATAACAGTCCTCTTTGATGATGCTTTTAATTTTAGAGACCAGTTCTGAGGAATGATTCTTGTTTTCAAGCTCCAGACATTCCTTGATGTGCTTTATGTGGTCTAAATTTAATATTTGAGAGTCCTTCAAATCAAGAACGGAAATTGTTTCAAGATAGAAAATATCTGAAAATTCCTTATTTGAGCTGAATTGGATATTTTCTTTGCTGATATTAGATAAACCTTCATTTTCAAACAAATCTGTGGATTTCAAATAGCAGTATAAAAGTTTTGCAACCGTTGTTTTACCGCTTGAGTTGACTCCCCCGACAACATTAATCTTTTTTAAATCAATATTTGCATAATCGATTTTAGCAAAATCACTGATTTTTAAAGTAAAATTATCCATTTAACCCACCTGCAAATTCCTGCGGTTTACAGATTAACCTGTATGAACATCTGTCACATTCACCAGAATCCTTTGAAAAGCACCCGTTACCGATTTCAACAGCAACATCATTTAATCCGTTGAGTTCGTTTTCCATTACTTCATCATTGATTTCAACGACATGCTGGTAATCTCCTAAAACAAAGTGGGTTATTGCTTTTCGGATAGTGTAATTTTTATATTCATCCAGCTCTTTAAGGGCTGCTGCATAGATGTAGAGCTGTTTTGTGTATCCGTCAATGTGGTCTTCATCATATTGTGCATATTTATAGTCCAGAATTACAATTTCATCTTCTGAAACTTTATAAATCAAATCGATTGCACCGTTAAGAAGATAATTTCCCTTGTCGATTTCGAATGGAAGTTCTGCTGCCATGACGTCTCTTTCAAGAGAATATGTCTCATAATAGTTTATTACATTGGTCCTGAACTCTTCGAATTCTTCGGGATTTTCTCCAATATCAAACATTGACTTGTATGTATCATATGTGATTTGTGAAAGCTCTTCAGCACTGACTTTGACACCGTCAAGAAGTTTCAGATTAACTGTTTCCATGATTTCGTGAAATACAGTTCCTCTGTTTGCAGCCTTTATTCCTGGCCTTGCAAATCCCAGATTATATCCCAAATCATATTTGAACGGACATGATTTGTACTGAGTGTATTTTGAATAGTTCAGCACCAATTGTTCTCCTTTTGGAGCTTCATAGGATTCCTCAATTGTTACATTGTTTAATTCCTCCATTGTGAATGGAACTGTGCAGTCACGGATATTTTCGATTTGAGTCGGCATCTCACCGATTGTAGATAAAATAAGCAGATCTGCTGCTCTTGTCATTGCAACATATAAAATCCTGTCTTCCTCTTCATCATTCAGATGATTTTCCTCTTCAATTGAAATGCTTTTATGTTTAAGTTCACCGTTTTCCTCTTTCAGTATTGTTTTATATTTTAAACATTCATTTGGAGTGTAGTATGTATCATTCGGGAAAATGAAGTCCTTTTCACGATTAGGGTCTCTTGAAACCATTGGGAACTTGTCCTTTTCAAGGGAAGTTATTATTGTTACTGGGAACTCCAGACCTTTAGCTGCATGGATCGTCATCAGCTGAACACCTTCAACTTCCTTTTGATAGGATTCATAGTTTTCAATGGAATTCATTATGAAAAACATTACTCCTCTTAGGTCTGTTTCTGATATGAATGATTCATAGTTTGTTATGGTCTGTGTGAGTATTGCAAGGTTTGCTATTTTTCTGTAGTTGGCTTCAGTATCGGCGAACAAATCTCCCATTGCAATAAGCTCATAGAATACTGAAAGAATTGTTGGTGGTTCTTCTGATTCTATTTTATCTCGAAGCTCATCCAGTTTCATGAAGAATTCTTTATCATTTTCATGAACATTGTCAATGTTTATTATAGGAAGCTGGAGATTTTTGAAGATTTCATTTAATGTGTCCTGGTCTTCGTTCTTTTTGACATTATGGACTGCCCTTACTTTGCCGTCACCACGGTTCTGGCGTATTTCATTTTCAATTCTTAAGATTTCATCCTCATAAGTTTTCTGCAGGTCAGCTAGATATGATTTAGTTGAATCCTCAAGTGACCAAAATACCGGTTCAAAGTATTCACCACAAAATGCTTTAAGACTCAGTTCTTTTAATTCATCTTTTGACGGAACATATCCTAAACGAGTATTTCTGGATAGATACCACAGCAAAGTTATTATAGATTTGACTTCATTTTGAGAAGCAAGGTCGGCCTGACCCCTTACTGAATAGTTGATATCATCGTCACTGTTGAATTTTTCAATAAGATTTGCAATAGTCTTGTCTGAATGTTTTCTGTACAGAACAGCAATATCAGAATCCTTCAGTCCCATTTCTTTTAGACGTTTAATGATATTGTAAACATTTTGAGCCTCATCATCACTGTTCTCATTTACCAGAAGGAAATTCGGATTGTTATAAGCTTTGCCGTTACTTCGCATATGCTTTTGTGAAGTTTCCTTTCTTTGAGGTGTGATAAAAGCTTCGGTTAAATTTACAATGTTTTCAGTGGATCTGAAATTGACATCCAGACTTAAAACATCAGGATTATCCAGTCTTATGAGCTCATCGAAAAAGTCATTAAAAGAGCTTCTGAATGCATAAATGTGCTGGTCAACATCTCCTACAGCTGTGAAATACTCACAGTTTTTCCTTAAAACTTCAAAAATCCTGAACTGCAGAGGGTCGGTGTCCTGAAACTCATCAACAAATATTGTAGTGTATTTTGTTTCCGGATCTTTTTCCAGTTCTTTTAAGGCCTTAAGCTGTAAGGTGTCATAATCAACATAGTTATATTCATCCAATAGTTTCAGATATCTGGGATAAGCCTTTGCAATCTGGAGAAATCTAGCATTATACCATGATTTGGAAAATAATTCTTCATCATCAGCCTTGTTCTTTTTAAGGGGTTTGTCATAATCATCAATTCTCTTTTTGGAAAAATAATCCATTGAACGTACAAAATCAAGATAATCTTTTGTAATTACTCTTGAATCATTAATTTCGTGAATTAATTTATTGGAATCCACATTAAAACATGTATATTCACCAAACTTGTTTAATACGGCAGGAATCTGATAATCAAAAACTGTTGCTTCATTAACAAAACCTAACTCTTTTTTGAATTTCTGAATAAATAATGTCTTTTTTTCAGAGGTATCATCATCTAAAAGTGTTAATGACATGTTTTTGGATTTTAAATATTCAAGACAGAATGAATGGATTGTGGAAATCTGCATCTTTAAAACAGTACTGTTTGAAAGCTCCTTTCTTAATTTGAATTTAAGATTGTCTGCAGCTTTTGTTGTAAATGTTATTACAAGAAAAGATTCAGGATCCACACCCTGTTTAACAAGTTCCTTAATTCTCTCAACAATAACTGTTGTTTTACCGGAACCAGGTCCTGCTTCTACGAGAAGTGTTCCATTTCCGTGTTCAATAACTTTCTTCTGATTTCCTACAAAGTCCATAAATTAACCTCCACTTATTAATTATTTATTAATAAATTCGAATTAAATAATTTTCTAAATTAAATCAATTCTAAAATAAAAGAGATTTATTTTTATGGATTAATGTAAATAATCAATTTTAATTGCTTTGAAATAAACTACTTCCAAATTTCCTGCATTACTTTAGCCATTGGAATTTTTTTATAATCATTTATTTCCAAATATTTAATCTTTGGACTGTAAAAACTTTCAAAATCATGAATTTCAATAATTTTTGGTTCACATTTACTTTCACTTTCTTTAAACTCATCCAAATCAGTGAATACTTGAAAACTGAAAAAAACCTCAGAATCAGTGTAATCTATAATCTTAAATCCCTTAGGATCTTCAAAGATAAACTTTGCAAATCTCAACTCCATTAAGAAATCATTACGCAAATCATCTGGAGCATCATCAAATTGACGATATTTATTTAATTTTTTAATTAAACTTTTAATCTTATTGTTTTTGATTTCACTTAACATATTTTCGGAGATTTCAAACAAATCATTGATTGTGAAATATTTTATATTTTTATCCAAATACATTTCATTTACTTTACTTGCAGGAAGCATTATGACCTGAATATCCTCTAAACCTAAATCAGAGAGGATATCAAGTTTAACTTTACCTTTATTTTCAATTTTATCGCCGTAAGATGGGAATAAAAATGCATTTTTCACTCCTTTAAACTCATGATCTTCAATAAACTCTTTAAATGCCAATTCATACAAGTATTGTTTTGTAATGGATTCCAGCCCAGGCTGACCATCTAAATTATCTTGTGTAAACTTCAAATTGTAATATTTTGCATCCAAAATAACAAATTCACTATCATGAAATGTTACAGTATCAGGAATAAATGTACCTTCAGCTTCTTTCGGATAGATATTTTTATAAATCCATTTCGGTTTTTTAATTAAATCAATCAATTTCTTATTTGAAGGATATTTAGAATTTAGATTAACTGGAAGAGTTAAATCCTTTAAGCGTTTATGCAATTTATCTCCAAATATGTATGCACATTCCGCTTCCCAGATTTCATGATAAGCTGGAGTTCCATATAACGTCAGATAGTTTTCATTGGTGTGAGCGTTTTTATTTGACATATAAGAATACATTGACTGCAGTAACTTCTGTTTTTGAGTGTTAAACTCAACATTAAGCTCTTTTTGAAGTCTCTGCAAAATTAAATCAATATCTCCAAAATCATCCTGCTCTTTATCTGAAAGCTCAACAGGAGTCAAGTCAAAGAGTTCCAACAATCCTGCCTTTTCCAGATATATTGAACACTCTGTAATGATATATTCATGCAACAGTCTGAAATAGTTAAAAAGGTCATTAATTTTATATTTTGTTTGAAGATCAGTGTAATATGGTTTGCCGTCTTTTAGGATTGCAACATTCTCATTAACAGTTCTGTTCCAGTCAATTTCACCATTTCCATTTGTTTGAAGGATATTTTGAATGTTTGAATAAACTCCATTTTCATAGTAATCCTCTATAAAAAACAGCATCATGGACAGCCGATTGTATGAAATGTCTTCAAGCTCATCGTTTTCGTAGCGAAAATCATCATGGGCATTGTTGTATTTTTTAACTACGTTGATAACTTGCTTAAAATCTGCTTTTATATTACTTTCCGAAGTAATGTATTTGGGATATATATTTAGGATAATATTTTCAATGATTATTACACCAACATAGACAAACTGATATCCATCATTTGTGAATTTAACTATATCATACTTTAAAAGCTTATCCAAGACGTTTTCATCGTTTTGAAGAATTTCCAGGATTTTTCTTCTTGAATAGTATTTTAACTCTTTGATGTAGACATTCTTCATTTATTCACCATCATCTGTGATGAAGAGATTTTTAATATCATCTGCAAAGATTTCAATTCCGATTTCATCAAACTTATCGCAGATTTCAGAGTATGTTACATAATTTTTGGTCTTTGCACCGCTGAACATGTCATTTCTTTTAGAGCGTGCAGCATCTTCAAACAAATACATGATAATTTTACTCTTGAATGTATCTTTGAAGATATCAGTTGGTATTTCTTTGTTGTGATATTCATTAAATGCAAAGAACGGCCCAATACATTTATCCTCATTGATTTTGTATGATAATAATTCATCGTTTATTGCTTTTCTGAGGTCGTTCCAGTTGACCTTTGTATTGTTTAGATTAACATATGTATCTTTGATTAAATTTTCATCATTGTTGATAGCGAAATATTTGAAATCCCATCTTCTTTTGAACGCAGTATCCATTGGGAAAACACCCTGGTCAGCTGAGTTCATAGTTGCCCAGATGAAAAGATTTTGCGGTAAAAAGATTTTATCTTGGTTTAAGTATAATTTCATATCTTCGGTAGTGTCAATTGGATAAACAGATTCGTGTTTTTCAGTTCTATCTAGAAGTTGGAAGACATCACCAAAAACCGCTGCAACATTAGCACGATTGATTTCTTCAATGATTAATAAATAAGGTTTATCAGGGTTTTCCAAAGCTTTTTTAAGAATTCTCATAAATGGCCCAGGGACATATTTGTAGATAATGTCTTTACCATCAGGATATGGTTTAAATGTTCCAACAAAGTTTGCATAGGAGTAATCAGGATGAAAAGTAACTCTTTCATAATTATCTGGAAAACTTTTAAGTAATTTCTCTTTATCTTGGTTTAAACTGTATGATTTTCCAGTTCCAGGAGCTCCAAAGTAAATTAAATTACGTTTTTTACTAGATTCAAAATGTTTCGAGATTTTTTTACAATCTTTTAAATCAGTTAATCTGCCTTCTTCTATTGGGTCCCATGGATTTTCACCTTCAAAAAATAAGTCAATGATTTCCTTATTCAACAAAGAATACAGTTTTATACCTGATTTTTTAGCTAATTGATAATATTGGCCGTCTTTAATATAATAACCATTTTCAGGTTCAATACGAAATTTACGGAGAGTGTAATCCTTAATATTCACACCATGAACTGCTGGAAACTTTTCAGGGAAAATCAAAACATAATACTTATGTACCCAACTACTTGTTGGTTTAACAATACAACTTTTGAAAATATCATTTAAATCATTTTCAAGCTGAGCATAGTCAGAAACCGATTCTAATTTAGCATTTTCAATATGTTTTGCACCATTAACTATAGCATCACGTATTTTAGATCCAACTTCAATTGCTTCAGATTCATTTAAAATTTTTGGATGTTTTGGAGAACCTGAAGTCCATTGATGTGTTTCATTGCTTTTAAACAAAGAATATTTATATGCTGAACCTCCACCAATTCCTCCATGATTAAATTCATCTACAAACTCTAGATTATAACACAAAGTAGACTTATCACTATCATGTAAAAAGATTTTATTGATAATATCTCTATCTTCAAGACTTTCTAAAACATCAGGACCGAACAATTGCCTGAATTTAACAAAAATACCTTCATCTTCTGAGAAATCATCAATATTATTTTCATCTAAAAACTTTCTAATTATGCAACTAGCATTATCTATTGCATCCATATTTTTACTATAAACTTTTAAAATGTCTTCTTTAGCATCATCATTAATCTTAAAAACAGTGTTATTAGTACCAACTGTTCCTTGAGTTGACTTTTTAAGTGAATCCCTTTGAACTTCACCTAACCATTCAACATCCCTTACATCGCAATAATTATCTCCGGAAGAATCCTTTTGAGTGATAATATGAGACCTATAATAATCTGATTTGACTTTTCCTATGAAATATGTCTTAGTGCCTCCTTTAGCTGAAAGAACATAATCACCAACATTGATTTCATTTTTAAATCTTAAAACCTGATTGAGTGAACGAGTACTTTTATATTTATTTATGAATAACTCTCTGATTTCATCATCAGATTTATCTGTTAAATCACCTAAATTCCAACCAATTGCAACAATATTGTTTTTTAAAATTTTATCTATTAAAAAAGCTTGCTCTCCTGCCCTAACCATCCACATATTTACCATAAAAACACCAAATTATAATTTTTCATCATAAGATTGTTTAAACAATCTGTTAAAGTAAAAAAAATCATCATCAGAAGTTATATTGAATTCATAATCACCTACACCATGATGACCAATATTTGAAACATCCCTAATTCTATTGTCTGGATCTGAAATATCACTGTCTTTTAAATTAATCCAAGTTTTTAAAGATTTTGCTAAAACACTTAATGAAGCAATTATTTTATTGTTAACTTTAAAAACCAAATAATATTTTAAATGCACTATTTCAATATCATCATATTGAGATAAGATATATTCTTTTAAATTTTCATACAATGAAATAATATCATCAGATTTACCATTTAAAGTATCTGCTTCAGTGTATTTTTTAATTTCTTTGTTTACTTTTTGTTTATTTTTATCAGAATTAGTGACCTGTTTAATAGAAGCAGAAGTATCAGTATTATTTACCTTATCAAATAAAACAGTGTCATTTGAATATTTAGAAACTTTCCATAATTCAAATGCAATATCTGAAAACTCAACAGATTTAAGCTGATAAGTAGTATATGATGGAGATATAAACATTACACGAGTTTGTGTAAAATCAAAATCTTCTTTACCATTATTTTTACTGAAAACTTGATTATATTTTAAAACAAACTCTGCTTTGTTATTTAATAATAATGAAAGATAACTATAACCTTGATCTATTACACTATAATTTTTAACATTTTTATATTCAATAATTACAAAAGAATTGGTTTCACTATCATATGCTAGCGTGTCAATTCTTAAATTATCCACTTGAAACTCTGTTGCAACAAATTCTAAATTGAAGAGTTCCTCCAAGTTATTTTCAGTTAATCTTTGAAGTTCTCTTTCATTTTTAAAATCCTCTTTTTTAATTAATGATAAATTGTTTTCATTGATATTGTAAATAGGCATGGTTTAAATTATGTTAAAAGTAGTATAAAATTGTAAAGTTTAATTAAGTGAAAATCAAAGATTCTCACTTATTTAGTTTTTAAAATATCATTTTTAATTTTGTTAAATTCATCATCTGATAAAACTGGAGTTCCTTCAAGTTTAACTAGTTTTTCAACATTTGCATAAACCATACCATTAGATCTTTTAAGTTTTTGTGGAGTATCTAATTTATAAACTCTTAAAATCCAGATTTTAGCAGAGCTTCTACTTAAGTAACTTTTAACATGTTCTCTTGTCCAGATATGGAATTTATTAAAAGCACCAATTCTTGAAGAAGATTTTTCTATGACTTCTTCAACTTTTGCATAGTATTTAACTTCATAAGTTCTGTTTTCACCATTCGGCAAAAGATTATCTTTTACGAAATCTTTGTATTCCTCTTGAAAAGAGTCTAGAATATCCTCTTTATTAGCTAGCTAATTGTAGGATATAATAAAAATTCTTTTTGAGTAGTGTTAATTTTTCTAATTAAAACTGTTTGTTTTCCTTGTCCTAATGCTTCAATTGTTGCATTCCATTCATTTATGCATTTTGTTATTTCATCCATTTTAATCCCCATATCTATTTTTAATTGATTTATCTAATATGTAAAATAATTGGTTTTTTCCTTTTTTTACCTGTATAAAATCCATTATAACCTGATTTTTCTTAAAAACTGTTAATAGTTCCTCTAAATTCATCATCCCATCACTATAAAATTTAGCACATTCCTTAGAAAAAGTAGTTATTATTAAATTATCATCCATAAACATACATTTTTCATTAAATTTATAACCCATATAAACATATAAATTGAGAAATTGTTGTAAACTTTTAACTTGGTTAAATGTTAATTTTGAGTGTTTTTTTGAAAGATTTTTCGAATCTTTCTTAAATTTCAAATCCCATTTATCTTTTACTCTGAATACCTCAAAGAAACCTACAATTGGATGATCAGCCATAATCATTTGTTCTTCATAAATATTGATTAAATATTCAGAGACATATCTATTATTCCATTTTGCTTTAACAATCCCTTTTTCAAAATCTATTTTAAATTTAAATTCTTTTTTAAGTGTTTTGCCACAATATGGGCAAAATTTAAAATTATTATTAAATTCTTTTCCACAATTAGAACAGTATAAATAAAATTCATTTTCAACTAATCGAGTTACATCAAATAACTTCCTTGAACATAATGGGCAAAACTTATACTCATTATTTTCAAAAGTTTTTCTGCAATTGACACAATAAAGTTTTTTGTTATTTTTATTTTGTTCTATTTTTATCAATTCATTATAAAAATAGGTTTTATCTTTGTCATAATGATTTCTACCCTCTATAATCCAATTAACAATTTTTGTTAATGGAATTCCTGTAACCTCTGATGCTTCTTTTCTAGTTTTTCCCTTACGAATTTCATCTAAAACAGAATCCATTTGTATTAAAATAGGTTCTGATGAATAAGTAATAAGTTGTTTTTCAGAATAGGTCCTATTATACATTTTATTAACATTTTTCGAATTAGGATATTTGTAAATTAAATTATGAATATTAGTTGATTTTGAAAAATAATTTAAAGTAAATAAGGGATTTAAAATTTCAATTGATTTTTCTGCAATGTTACTAATATTACTCTGAGATTTATCAAAAATCACAACGGGATTAGTTTTAGAAATAAAATCAATGGGTTTATTTCCTCCAAATTTGTCATTTTCATTATTAATAATATTATTTTTAGAATTGAAACTATCCAAAGTCATAATCATGATTTGAATATTATCAGATACAGCAAAGTTTCTAATAAGTTCTAAATTTGAAGAATCATAACAAAATGAATCATAATAAATAGAATTATAAAGTTCTTTAAAATGTTCTTTAGTATCCTCAATAATATTATAAACAAAATTTAATTGAGATTTATTTAATACAATAATGATAAACTTTGTTAAACCATAATGTTTATTTAATTCAAAAATAGTTCTTAAATAAACATAAATTTTACCTTTTTCTCCATCAATTTGAATATCAAAATTTAATTTATCTAAATTATTAGTATAATTTAACTTATTATACTCCTGAACAAATTTTAGATTTTCTAAAATATATTCTTTGGGCATATCCATAAAATTACCATTTCCTACATCTAAAGAAAAATATCTCGGCACAGTAAAATAATTATTAACTGAATGGACACCTATAAAAATATTTATTACCGAATTTACAGCTTCTACTTGATAATCTATATTTGAATCCCATTGAATATTCATAATTTTAATCAACCCAATTTAATCAACTACATCAGTTTTAAATTTCTCATATGTATCTGCTACATCAAAGTGTACATTTGTTCCAAGTGCTTCAAAATGCTTTCTTCCACAGTCAATTTTAGCTTGCTCTGTTGGCCTAAGTGCCAAATAATCAGTTGATCCTTTTGTTTCAACGACAAAGTAAAGATTAGTTTCACCATCTTTATCTAACATTACTGCCCAATCAGGATTATAACTACCTAATGGAGTATCAACTTTAAACCATCCTGGAAGTTTAGTGTACAATTTAACTTCTGGATCATTATCTAAACTTTTAGCAAATTCTTTTTCAACTTCACTATCATAAATAATGTGATCATATACAGAGTGTTGAGCTTCAATCATATTACGTTCTAAATAACCAAATAACTCATCGTTTTTAAATAACTCTTGTGAGTATGAATCATCGATTTTTGTGTATTTAATTCCATCAACAATCATCATACTCATTACTTTATTGATTAATTTAGCAGTTTGTTGCATGTATTCTTGAGGATTCTTTTTAAATTGATTTAATGTATCACTTTCAGTTAAAATCCTAACAATAGTTCTTCTTGTTAGGTCTGTTTCATTTTGCAAGTAAGTTACAATATCAGGTAGGGCAATTTCATCTTCTTCAGAATAAGCTGTAGTTATGTATCCATTTTCATCAGGTATAACTCCAGCGGCTTTAATTGTTACACCACTTTTAGTGTAAATTAATTTTGGAGCTTTAACATTTAGTGAATCTTCCATTGCAGTTATACATTTTTCAACTAATTCATCTGTGTCAAATTCAACTGCATAAGTTGTTTTATGCTTAATTGAATCCCAGAATTGCTTAAATTCTGGACTTAAATAAACATGTTTGTTAACTTTAACCTGACGACGTTGTTTTGCAGGTCTGATTTTAATACCTTTTGTTGGTTTTTCAACAACTTCTACAATTTCTGGTCTTATTGATTCATAGTCTTCTGGAATATCAATAGTACCATCACGTACAGCGACTTTAAGTGCTTCTTGGATTTTTCCTTTTGAATCAATATATTTTTTAAGTTTAAAATGATTGAAAATAGCTAGAGAATGCTGTTTACCCAATGGTTCTTCATTACCTTTTTTATTAATCCATGGAATATGAGCAAATGCTGTTTTTTGAATTGTGCCAAATTTAATCCCAGTTTCATCTTCAATTTCTTGTTGTAAGTTACGTGCAAAGTCTTCATATGATTCATTTGCCATAATGGTTAAAATGTTAGTGTTTTTATCATGAATCCTTTCACCATCTTGGTTAACACATAATCTTAAACCACGACCAATCTCTTGGCGTTTTTTCATAGTTGAAGTAGTTTCATTTAAAGTACAAATTTGGAACACATTAGGATTGTCCCAACCTTCTCTTAATGCAGAGTGTGAGAAAATGAATTTTAATTTAGTATCAAAGCTTAAAAGTCTTTCTTTATCTTTCATAATCAGGTTAAATGTTGATTCATCATCTTTGTTTGCTCTGACTTTTCCAGCTTTTGTTTCTTTAGTATCCTTAACTTTTCCTTTTTTATCAACTGAGAAATATCCGTCATGAGCTTCTGATGCTTCTAAATCCAAGTCAACATAATTGTATAATGTTGAATATTTTGGTTTTTTAATGACTTTTTTATATTCCTCTTCAAAAATTTCAGCGTAAGGTCCTTTAATTGGATTTCCCTCTTCATCATATTGTCTGTAATTTGCTACTTTATCAATGAAAAAGAGACTTAAAACCTTGATTTGTTTTCCGGCTTTAGCAAAAGCTAGCTCTTTATCTAAGTGTTCTTCAATGGTTTTGTGAATTTGCGCTCTTTTAAGTTTTAAATCATCAACATCACCAAAGACTTTACCAATCCTTAAAATTTCATCCTTTTGTGTGAATGTGACATATTCATTACCTTCTTCACAATAAATTTCATCAACGACATAACCATTGTAAACATCACGGTTTCCAAGTTTTGCTTCTGATAGGTCTGAACCTTGTTTAACTGTAACAGCTTTTCTTTTAATGGAACCTTTTACATTAGCATCAATTTCAATTTTAGCAGTTATAGGAGATTTTTTATTATTAGTTGAAATTAATTTTAAGTAAGCGTCATTATGAAAACCCTCAGATACAAAACCTGCAACTTCAATTTGTTTTACAAGTTCCATTTCAGATGCATCAACAGCATCAAGTTTATAGATGAGATTTTGAATTTCCTTATGAGTTGCAGAGTATCTTAAAGTACATAAAGGGTTTAAATATGATACTGCTTCTTCACCTTTACCACCCATTACAGATTGAGGTTCATCAATGATTACAACAGGATTAGTTTCAGCAATCAAATCAATTGGTTTATATCCACTTAATTTATCCTGTTCCCTGTGGATGATATTTGCCTTAGTTTCCTTAGATGGGTCTTTAAAACTTTTGTTAAAAGCATCAATGTTAATAATCATTATCTGGATGTTAGAGTTAACAGCAAAGTTTCTGACTTGTTCCAGTTTTGATGAATCATAAACAAAGTGGTCGTAAATTACATTATCATAAAGGTTTTTAAAGTGTTCTTTTGTAATTTCAATAGTTTTGTTAACTCCTTCTTTGATTGCAACACTTGGAACTACAATAATAAATTTAGTGAAGTTGTATTTTTTATTGAGTTCAAAAATTGTTTTTAGATAAACATAAGTTTTACCAGTTCCAGTTTCCATTTCAATGTTGAAATCTAAGCTTGGTAAAGACTCTGAAGGCGCAAGCTTATGGTAAGACTGTATTTTTCTTAAGTTTTCTAAAATATCTTCATGTGAAATATCTATTTTATTTCCAATACCTTGACCTGAGTCTAATGTAGCCTGACCAGTTACAGTAAAATACTGATGCATAGCATTTTGACCTTTAAAAAGGTCGGTAACTGCATTTACAGCTTCAGTTTGATAGTCAAGATTTGAATCAAATTTAAGTTTCATCTTTTAAATCTCCTATATTGTTATAAACTCATCTATATTATTTGTTTTTAATATTTCTTTAATGTTGGTTTTATCAGCGTCTGATTTAAAACCGCTGTCTTTGAAAACAACTCTTGAAGTTGAAGAGTTATTTGTAAGTTTTAATATTTGATTTGTAATATCTTTTGTGATGTTATTGTCAAGACAAATAATTAAAGCTCCAAAACCAATTGAATAAATGTTATCTATTTGTTCGATTGGATATGTGAGATCAATTCCATATTTAAGCATGATTTCATAAACTAAATCTTCATTGGTTCTGCCTTCTTTAATATTATCTATTGTTAAAGATTGTTGGAGGTTATTGTAGTCAGGATCCCATTTTTCAAGGTTTGAAGAGTCTAATTTGAATACTTTAAATCCTATATCTAAATCTTTGTTATTAGATTCTTCTAAGATTTTATCACCTGCTCTTCTGATTCTTTCTTTTCCTATTTCACAAATATTGTAAAATCCTTCTTTAAAAGCTTTTGATTTTTCATCAATTTCCTCAGGAATTTGAACCATGATAAATTTTCTATTATTTTTATCTTCATTATTATATTGTAAAACTGCATCTGCTGTGGAAGCAGAACCTGAAAAGAAATCTAAAATTATACCTTCTTTAAATTTAGATACTTCCATCAAATATTTTATTAAAGAAGTTGGTTTAGAATAATCAAATGGTATATTTAATTTATTTAATTCATGTGACCCAATTTGATTAATGTGATTTTCTATGAAGCTATTCGGTTTAGCTGAAGAATTTTCTAAAACATCATTTAAATATGTTTTAGTATACACATTCCATTTAGCAGGATTTTTATTTTCATCTAATAAATTTGAAGATTTGACTCTTTTAACCACAATTTTATCTTTATTTTCTTCAAATGTTTTTCTACTCCATCTCCATATACCATCTCCTAAATTTGGTCTTTCAGGAGGAAATGTGGAACCAGGAGGTATAATTTTACTACCATCCGGGCAATCAATCCAAAATCTTTGTTCAGGATTTCTATTACGTATAGTTGACATATATAATCTAACTAATTGGTATTTTTCACCTTTACGAGGACCTTCTTGTTCTATTAACTTATAATTTTCAACATTAGCTCCTCCAGAAAATTGAGGAGTTAAATTAACATTTTTTGCATATGTTAAAATATAATCAAAATTTGGAGACCAAAAATCACCTTTATTATTACTTTTTTTAGTTATCCTTCCAGCACAACCAATAAAATTTTCTTCACCAAATATCTCATTACATAACTTTTTAAGATTTTCTATTTCATTTTCATCAATACTTAAAAAGATAACACCATCATCAGTTAATAAGTTTCTAGCTAATTTTAATCTTGGAAACATCATATTCAACCAATTACTATGATATCGTCCACTGGATTCTGAATTAGTTGAAATCTTTATACAATTGTGTGTGTGTGTGTAGAATTATCTAAACTCTTAACTTGACCTGAAATTTTTAAGTAATTTTCTAAATTATCTTTATAATTATCAGGATAAATAAACTCTCTACCCGTATTATACGGAGGATCTATATACATCATTTTGATTTTATTATAATAACCTTTTTGTAGTAATTTAAGAACTTCTAAATTATCCCCTTCAATATACAAATTTTGAGTTGTATCCCAGTTCTTACTTTCTTCCTTACAAGGCCTTAATGTTCCGGTTGATTGTTTTTGAGATTCTTTTATAGCTTGAGTTTTTCCAGGCCATGTGAAAGAATATTTTTCACGTGAATCATCAATGTCTTTTCCTAAAATTGATTGTAATTTTTCAAAATCAATTTTATTTTCAGTTATTACTTCAGGAAATATTTCCTTTAATTTAGAAATATTATCTGAAATAATATCTTTACTTTGCCCATCTAATTTTGTTTCATTCATTTTAACCACTATATCGTTATAAATTCATCAATATGATTAATTTTAAGTATTTCTTTAATATTAGTTTTATCTGCATCTGATTTAAAACCACTGTCTTTGAATACAACTCTAGAAGATGAAGAGTTTTTCGTTAATTTTATTATTTCATTAGCTATTTCTTTTGTGATATTATTGTCAAGACATATTACTAATGCTCCAAATCCAATTGAATAAATATTATTGTGTTCTTCAATTGGTAAAGTTAAATCAATTCCATATTTTAGCATGATTTCATAAACTAAATCTTCATTAGTTCTATCTTCTTTAATATTATCAATTGTTAAAGATTGTTGAAGATTATTGTAATCAGGATCCCATTTTTCTAAATTAGAAGAATCTAATTTGAATACTTTAAATCCTATGTCTAAATCTGAGTTTTCAGATTCTTCAACAATTTTATCTCCCGCACGCCTAATACGCTCTTTACCAATTTCACATATGTTTCTATAACCTTCTTTGAATGCATCAGTATTATCATCAATATTTTCAGGAATCTGAACTAAAATAAACTTATTATTTTGTTTATTTTCAATATTTAATTCAAAAATGGATTCAGCCGTTGAAGCAGAACCTGAAAAAAAATCAAGATATATTTCATCATTTTCAGATTTAGAAAAATTTAATAAATATCTCATCAAGGAAACAGGTTTAGGATAATCAAAAATCTTTTTATTACCAAATAATTTCTTTAAATATTTTCCAGCATTTTCTGTTGTATCTACATTAACTGATTTATCAATGAAATTCTTTGGGACTTCCGGATCGTATGAATCTTTTTCATATGAAGGAGATAAAGTCTGAGTTTTGATAGAAATTATAGTATTATTCCTAATTTCATTTAATAACTTTTCTTGACTCCATTTAAATTTACTAGTTAATTTAATCTCTTTAATAAAAATACCATCTTTAATTTCTGTATCTTCTTCAAGAATGATTTTATAATTATCAGTTCCATAATAACCTTTTTTTAATACTTGATTTTTTAATTTAGTCTTTACAATATTTTTAGGGAATATTAATGTTTTTTCAGAGTTTGTTTGATTTAATAAACCATTATCACTTTTACTAAATTTCATTATACCTTCATATTTAGAATTATTTAGAATTTTTTCATAAACTAAAATATATTCAATATTCTTTTTTATTTTTTTAGATAAATTTGGTGGAGTTTCACTTTTATACCAATTAAATTGGCCAATGAAATTTTCCTCACCAAATATTTCATTACACAATTTTTTTAAATTTTCAATTTCATTATCATCTATACTTATAAAAATTACACCATCATCTCTTAGAAGATTTCTAGCTAATTTTAACCTAGGATACATCATATTTAACCAATTTGAATGATATCTTCCAGATGTTTCAGGATTACTAGTTAATTTAATTCCAATGCTCTCTCTCTCTCTCTCTCTCTCCTTCAGAATCTAAAACTTGACCAGAAATTTTTAAATAATTTTCTAAATTATCTTGATAATTATCTGGATAAATAAAATCTTTACCTGTATTATATGGCGGATCAATATAAATAGCTTTTATCTTATTATAATAACCTTTTTGAAGTAATTTAAGAACTTCTAAATTATCACCTTCAATATATAAATTTTGAGTTGTATCCCAGTTCTTACTTTCTTCCTTACAAGGCCTTAAAGTTCCAGTAGATTGTTTTTGAGATTCTTTAATAGCTTGAGTTTTACCGGGCCAAGTGAAAGAGTACTTTTCACGAGAATCATCAATCTCTTCCCCTAAAATTAATTTTAATTCATCAAAATCAATTTTATCTTCAGTTACTATCTCTGGAAATATTTCTTTTAATTTAGAAATATTATCTAAAACTATATCTTTACTTTCTCCATTTAATACAGATTCATTCATTTTAATCACTTATATCGTTATAAACTCTGAAATATTATTAACTTTTAATATTTCTTTTATATTGGTTTTTTCCGCATCAGAAGCAAATCCACTGTCTTTAAAAAGAACACGAGATATAGATGAATTTTTTGATATTTTTAAAATTTCATCAGTGATATCTTTTGTGATATTATTGTCTAAACAAATAATTAATGCACCAAAACCAATTGAATAAATATTATCATGTTTTTCAACAGGCAATGTTAAATCAATACCATATTTTAACATAATTTCATAAACCAAATCTTCATTAGTTCTATCCTCTTTAATATTATCAATTGTTAAAGATTGTTGAAGATTTTTGTAGTCTGGATCCCATTTTTCTAGATTTGAAGAATCTAGTTTAAAAACTTTAAATCCAATATCCAACTCTTTATTTTCTGAATCTTTAATAATATTTTCTCCAGCTCGACGAATTCTTTCTTTCCCAATTTCACAAATATTCGCATAACCTTCATTATAAGCTTCTGATTTTTCATCAGTAGCCTCAGGAATTTGAACCAAAATAAATCGTCTATTACTATTTTCTTCAGCATTAAGTTTTAAAACACCATGTGCAGTTGATGAAGAACCTCCAAAGAAATCTAAGATAATTGAATTTTTATCAGAACCAACTTTCTGAATAAATTTAATTAAATCCAATGGCTTTGGAAATGAAAAAACATTTTTCTCCATAATTTCATTAAAATCATTACTTCCTTTTCCATTTGAAAAATCAATTAATGCCCTATATGGATTTTCTCGAATATATGGTTCATTATTATTATCAACGAATTGATATTGTTTAATATAAACTTTCCATTCAGAATCTCTCTTTTTAAATTCAATGAAATTATTTTCCAAACCCCATTTAAATTTTGGTTCACTCCATCTCCAGGTATTTGGTTTTCCTTTTTTACCTCCAGAAAAAATGATATTTCCATCAGGTGTTGTTATTGGATAATCCATCTTTTCACTATAAGAACCACTATAGTTTAAATCTCTTAAATAATATTTTCCTCTTTTTTCAACAAATTCATCAGAAAATTTATATTTCGGATCATCATCAACATTGACAGGTTCTTGATTAATTTTAACTTCTTCAATATTTTTTGCATAACATAATATATAATCAAATTCAATTGCTATATTTTTACTATCATGACCACTTCCAGATTTATTTTTTCTAACAAAATTACAAATAAAATTTGATTCACCGAATATTTCATCACATAATTTTTTTAGATTAAATTCTTCATTATCATCAATACTAATGAAAATAACTCCATCATTAGTTAATAAGTTTCTAGCTAATTTTAATCTTGGATACATCATATTCAACCAATTACTATGATAACGACCTTGTGTTTCAGTATTTGTAGTCAATTTAACACCAAATGGTGTGTGTGTAGTCTTCTAAATCTGAAACTTGTCCAGAAATTTTTAAATAATTTTCTAAATTATCTTTATAATCATCAGAATAAACAAAATCTTTACCGGTATTATAAGGAGGATCAATATAAATAGCTTTAATTTTATTATAATAACTTTTTTGAAGTAATTTAAGAACTTCTAAGTTATCTCCTTCAATATATAAGTTTTGAGTTGAATCCCAGTTTTTGCTCTCTTCCTTAAAAGGCCTTAAAGTTCCTGTTGATTGTTTTTGTGATTCGCGAATAGCTTGTGTTTTACCAGGCCAAGTAAAATTATATTTTTCATGAGAACCATCTATAAATTCACCAAAATTTGATTTAAATTTATCAAAATTAATTTTATCTTCACTAACAATATCTGGAAAAAGTTCTTTTAAAATTTCAATATTTTCATGAACAATATCCTTACTTTCTCCACTTAGTTTAGTTTCAATCATTTACTCACCTTTTAATTCATTAATTAATTTTTCTTTTTCAATCTTAAACTTATGAGCTTCAATATTCAAATCCATTTTACGATTAAAATTATCTTCTTCAGAAATCTTTTTTTCAATTTCTTTAATTTTTTCATCAAAAACAGAAATTTCATCATATATTCTTTCAATTTTCTTAATTGGCAGATAAACTGGCTCTCCAGCAATGATTGCAGCATCATGTTGCACTATTGCTTCAAGATAATTATTGTAAAATTTATAGAAATCACTACGCTCTAAATTATCGAATTGTATTTTTGTTATAAAATCATCTTCAATTTCACTTAAATTATCAATGTCCATCCAGTTTGTTGATCTTTTTTTGCCGTCAAGTACGATTTTATCATAATCTTGTTTGCTTTCACGTATATGTGATGCATAAAATTTCAATTCATTTTCATATTGTATTGTTAAAATTAATGGATAAGGGATAAAACGCATGACAATATCTGCAATCCTATCAATTTTATCATCTTCTTTGAATTTCCCAACACCAATCTTGTGAACGTTATCATATTTTAGGTTAATGTTGATTAATTCAACTTCATCATATCTCCTTTCACTATCTTCATATGGACTTACTCTAATATTATCTTCAGTAAAGTTATAGCACCATTTAATCTGTTTTATTAAATCCGTGAAAATTTTTTTATCTTTAGTTTTAGAGTCAGCAGCCTCAAAAATATCTTTTTTTGGTATTACACTGTCAACAATACAATCCATTGGAACTTCAAGAATATCTTCAATTAAAACCATCATATCACCTGATAATTAAAAATGTAATTAACTCAAATTCTTCAAGTCCATCAATGTCTTTTTTAACAACTGCTGTTCCACCTTTTTTAAACAGGCTTTTAACACCAGTTTCTTGTTTTTTACCCAATATATCTTCAATTGTTTCAACTAATAACTCAGAATACATTGACATATCTTTTCCATCTTTAGTATCATAGTTAAATTCTTTAACAAGATTCACTAATACTTCTTTTTTACCAAGACATAATTTCTTATAGTAATCTAAGACTTTTTTAGATTTAATGTATGAAAATTTAACTTCTGAATCCTCACCAATATAAACAAGATAATATGGACTTAACGGATTTTTCTCTAAGTTTTCAGTTGTACCAGAAACCTGTTTTAGTAAAAATATCACTCCAGGTTCAACTTCTTCTAGAATATCTGATGGAATTTGAGTAATTGAATATATTCCTCTTGGAGCTTTTTCAAGTTCAGATTTATTTTCTTTCATATAATCCATTAATTCTATCTTAAAGTCATTGAATGTTAAATCTGTAATTGAAATTGAATTTCCAATATCTTCTAAATCAAGAACTCTATCTTGTAATTCTTCCAATTGATTTTTACGATAAGTTAAATCGTTCATTTTTTGATCATCAGAAATAATGTTTTCTTCACCTGTTGCTGACACATCTACCATTACCATACGATTTTTAACACGTGCTTCAAGGTCAATGTATTCATCAAGTTCCATGTTTGGCCAAAAGTTTACAAGTTGAATTTGTTTATTTTCAGATCCAATCCTATCAATTCTTCCAAATCTTTGAATAATACGTACTGGATTCCAGTGAATATCATAATTAATTAAATAATCGCAATCTTGTAGGTTTTGACCTTCAGAAATACAATCAGTACAAATTAAAATATCAATTTCATCAGTTGCATCAGGTTCAATATTTGCTCTTTCTTTTGATTTTGGTGAGAAATTTGTTAAAATTTCATTTAAATCACTTTGAGTAACATTAGATAAAGTTGTTTTATTTGAATCCCCACCAGTAACTAATGCAGAGTGAACTCCAAATTCATCTAAAGCCCATGAGTTAATATTTTTATATAAATATTTTGCAGTATCAGCAAATGCTGTGAAGATTATAATTTTTTTATTTCCAGGGTTAATCGGATTGATAATTTTATTTTTAATCTTTTCTTTTAAATCAGATAATTTTTTATCTCTATCTGGAGTAATTTCATTAGCCTTTTTAAGTAACTCTTCAAGTTTGATTTTATCTAACTCTAAATCTCCTCTCCATTTAAGTTCATCAATATCCTGAAGCAAAACCTTCCTTTTCTTACCAATCATTAAATTATCCCAATCTTCATCATCATCTTCTAAGTTAATGTTATTGATACCTAAATCAGGATTATAATCAACCCCTTTATCTAATTTCTTTAAAGTATCATCAATTAAATAAAGAATCCTTTGTGTTGTAAGTTTAAATGCATGAATAGAACTTTCCATACGTTTCAGGAGATTGATTCTCATCAAATGGGTTACATTAACATCACGGTCTAGTTGTTTAAATGTTGAACCCCTACCTACAACCATATCATATTTTTCTTCATATTCGTGTTTTTTATCTAATCGAATATATCTCATTGGAGAATATATTGCCATTTCTAGACTTGAAATATCTCTATTAATTGATTCCAGGGGTGGAAACATCTCTTCCGTATCAATTTCTGATTTTACATTAATAGGCCGTAGCCTTTCTGGGAAATCTCCAATTTCAGCTAAATCATAATATTTTTCAATATGTCTTCTTGAACGTGCAATAGTTAATGTATCTAATAATTGGAAATAATCTAAATCAATTGTATCTACAAAACTAGCTCCAGTTCTTTCTGATTCAGGCTTTTTAGACCATTTATTAAAAGCCATCTGTGCATTTTTAAGTGTTGTTTCAATACTTTTAATACCTGCATCAACTAATGCATCATCTTGGTCTTCTGTAATAAATGCAATCTGATTTTTAATATCAGTCATTTTATTGTTAACAGGTGTAGCAGATAACATTAACAAACGTGTTTTATGTCCTCCTTTAATGATTTCATTCATTAATTTTTGATAACGTGTTGTGCGATCTTTAACAGCTGGATTGTTTCTAAAGTTATGAGATTCATCAATAACAACTAAATCATAATTTCCCCAGTTAATTGTTTTAAGGTCAATATCCCCAGACATTCCTCTTTCACGACTTAAATCTGTGTGATTTAGCACATCATAGTTAAATCTGTCATCAACAAAAATGTTTCTTTTATCATTTTTAGTGTATATTGTCCAGTTGTCTCTGAGTTTTTTAGGAACTAATACTAAAACACGGTCATTTCTTGACTCATAATACTTGATTACTGCTAGTGCTGTGAAAGTCTTACCTAAACCAACACTATCCGCTAAAATACAACCATTGTATTTCTCAATTTTATCAATTACACCAATAGCGGCGTCTTTTTGGAATTTATATAATTTATTCCAAATTTGAGATTCTTTTAGGTTGTTTCCTTTACGAACAATATTATCTTCATCCAATGAATCCAATTCATTAGAAAAAATATTATAAAGTGATAAAAAGTAAATAAACTCTGCAGGATTTTCCTTGTGCATTGTCTGCATCTGATTTAAAACTTCCTCTTTAACATCTTCTAAATAATCATCATTTTCCCATAAGAAGTTAAATTGCATTAATGATGATTGTGTGAAATCTTTTCCATAAACGCACTGGTTCATGTCTTGTCTGTCTGATTTTTTTAATCCTAATCCCGCAATTGTAAAATCAACAGTTCCATTAATGGCAATATCAGTATCATCACCATTATCAACACAAATCATACGTGGCTGTGCTTCATTAGGAGTTTTAAATGATTTTATTTCAACTTTCTCACGAATCCATTCAGAACATTCTTTAGAAATAGATCCCTGTGTTAATTCATTTTTAAGTTTAATTTCATAATCTCCTCCAAAAATAGAGTTATTATCAATGTAGTATTGGCGTGATTCTTTAGTATTATCTTTTAAAAAACTAGGTTTTGTGTAAATAAAACGCATATTGTCAATTTTATTTAAATCTTTTTTAAGATTATCATAAGCATACATTGAAAATAATGCTGAAATAACTGAAAGCTTAGAACCTTTTTTAATGTTTTCAGTTAGTTCCTGATAAACAAAATTAAACTTGTTATCTAAAATTTTAGGAGCTTTCACAGTCAATTTAACCAACCTTAACAATATTGTTAACTAGTTATAATATTGTTGTGAATGCAATATAAGTTTTTATATTATAAACTTATTTATCCAATGAATATATAACTAAAATTATGTCAGAGACAAGTAAAACTACAATAAATATACCAAAAGATATGAAAAAAGAATTGAAAAAGATTGCTATTGATGAAGATACTTCTCTTTCAGGTTTAATTTTAAAAATGATTGAAGAAGATTTAAAAAATAGAAAAACTGAATAGATATCATGACTGAGATGAAAAAAACTACATTTAAAATGCCTGTTGAGTTAAAAAATCAGGTGAAATTATTGGCAAAAAAGCAAAATACTACAATGCAGACTTTAATTTTGGAAATGCTTAGGGAAGGTTATGAATCAAGAAAAAAATAAACCCTAACATTTCTGTGCTTTAATTTGTAAAATAAAATTAGCATGCAAATTTTCTACAAATTATTTTTTAAAACTGCTTCTTCATACAATTCTGAATTAATTTTAACTTTATTTTTTCTTAAAATATTTTTTAATGACTTAGTGCAAATAAAACAATCAAAAACTTGATTATTTGTAATTGAAATTCTACATAATCTATTAAGTGTGAACTAGAGATTTAGAATCAATTTTCATTTTATATAAATCCACTTTAAAATTGTCATCTAATTGTTTTTCATTTTTTGTTAAATGTAGGTATTAAAGAATTATAATCTGAGAAAAAGTTTTTTCTAATATGATATTTAAAATTAATAATTGATTATTATGTTAAACGATTTAAGTATGTTAAATGGGATTGATTTTTCTAAAAAATATGTTAATAGTGATGGATTACGATCTGGCGATTTAGACAATATTCTTTCTAAACAAAAAAATAAATGTACATTTGATTTACCCTCACCAATTAGTGATAATAGTACTGTTGACGATTTTCCGGATTTAAATTATGCAATATTATATGCTCATTATTTAGGGGATATCAATTCTCAATGTTATATTTTTATTAATGTAAATGCTGATGAGATTGAAAGGAGAAGATTCCAAAAACATGTGATTAATATTGCTATTAATAGTGGTCATTTAATCGATATGGGTGGTAATTGGGGTCTTGATGTTACAGAACAAGATTTAAATTATTTTTTTAATATGGAAGAGTTAAAAGATGTATTATATAAATATAAACTAAAAAGGTCAGGTAATAAATCTGTTTTAATTAGTAGGATTACAGAAAATTTAACACAGGAACAAATAAACTATGAATTCCCACCTGAATTATGGGATTATCAATTTAAAGTAACAGAATCTGGCATAGATTACGTTAAAAGGTTTAAATATATTGAAATGGTCCCTTTTAATTTTACATTTGAAGAATATTTATTATTATGTGAAAAAAATCCTCAATATTCTTCAAAAGATATCATTTTTTGTTTATGTTATCAGGATTGGTTGCAATTGGGAGAAAATCGATTTTCTACAATTAAATTATTGAACATTGATGAAATTAATAGATATTGTAAACAGGAATTTATGGAATCTTTCTATAGTGACTCAGAGTATATTATTCCCCTTTATGAAAAAATCATATCTGGTTGTTTGAGTGGAGACATTGGATTTTACAAAGAAGAGTTTGATGTGTACATGAAGGAGGTTGCTTGCGAACCTAAAGATAATCTTGAATTATTTGAAAATGAAGCTAATAAATATTTTAGAAATTATGAGTATGAAAAAGCTTTAGAATATTATTTAAAAGCTCAAGAAGTATCTCCATTAGAAAATCATTTTCAACAAGATATAGAATTATGTAAAGAGAAAATCAATAAAAAGAATTATTAAATATTTAAATTCAGAGATTATACTTTTAATCAACATAATCTCTCTTTAAAAAACCTTTTATATATTAACACAGCATACTCATAATTATGATTGAAGCAGATTACAATAAATGGTTAAACTACCACAGAGATACTGAAAATTTTGAAACCTTATCAGAACCTATTAAAAAAGCAATATATAAAATGGAACAAGAATTTAAGGATAATGAAGAAGTAGAATTAACTAATGTCTCATTATATGATAATGGGTTTGAATTGAATTTTGATTGGTTAGGATATCATGAAGAATGTGTTAGAGCCGGCCAAATTATCTTTGAAGCTTGCGAACATGATAAAGATGAAAATCCTGACTATGATGATTTTTATGATATGGGTCAAGAAAGTGTTGGTAGAGCTGGATATGAGGAAATGCATCAAAAAATATGTGATTATCTAAATCCTCAAGTTTCAAGTGATAGTATAAAGATTAATATGTGATGAATATTGGATTAAATTGATTTAATGCATTGCAAATTTAAATGATTTAATTTGGTGAGATTTATGGCAAAAAAAGATAAAAAACAAGAAGATGAATGTTTAAAGAACGCAAAACCATTAAAACCACCGGAACATACAGAATTTCCATTTTTAACTTATGGTTTTTTTAAACCGAATCAATTAGCTTTTAATCAAATAAAACATCTTACTAAAAAAAATGTAACTCCAGTTTATATTGAAGCTACATTAAAACACGTAAATGGCATGCCTGTATTAATTAAAGAATTTAACACATGGAATGAACCTATTAAAGGGTATGTACTGAAATTTAGAAAAAAGAAAGGAAAAACTGCTTATAATTATATTAGTAATACAAAGGATATGCATATATATTCATGGGAAACTATAAAATTCAAAGGAGAACAAGTGAATGTTTTAGTTAGTGCAAATCCTAAAAAAATGGAAAACTTGTATAAAGACCCTGATTTATCTCCAACAGCACGAAATTCATATGATTATAACTGGTTAAATGACAATGTTTACAGATATACATTTAAATTTTTAAATTCTCGTTTAGATGAGTTATGTTCAGAAATTTATTATACTCAAGAAAATGATTTTGATAAACTAGCACTATTATTTATGGAGGCCCAATCACTGTATATGGTATTATGGTCTGCAATTGATAGATTTTTAACATTTAGATATACATTAAGACAAGGTGATAATGTTAAGAGTTTAGCTAAAGAAAGATATTTTAAAGAAGCTTTAAAAGAATGTGTGGATTATACAGACACAATTACTTCAGCTCAAAATTTAAAACAAGTTACACTAAATCGTAATGACCCTCTTTGTTCAGCTTATTATTACTATACTTTAAGAAATAATATTGTACATAATGGAAAAGAAAATGTTAAAGAAGTTAAAAAACTAGTTAGAGCATTACATGACCTGACATCAATATTTGATAAGGTTACAGTAGCTGTAAAAAAAGAAGGAGAAAAGAATTTAGCAGAATACTCTCCAGGTTTCGATAATGACTTTGAGGCTCGTAAAAATAAAATAAAATTCTAATCTTAAAAAAAATAGTTTTTACAATATCTAAGTAAATATTGCTATATATTTTTAACTTTCAATAGTTATTTTTTCCATATCTATAATAAAATCCTCATCAACGAAATGATTGTGCCATTCTTGATGTTCTTCATCTATAAAATCTGCAAAAACTAATTCATCACCAATATCTTCAAATCTAGATTCAATACTATTTAATAATTCTTTAAAAAGAGTATAATCTTCAGTTTCTTTTCCATAAGGATTTTTAGGAAGTGAATTTTTTAAATCGCTTCCTTCATAAAATTCAATAATCTTTCCATAAATAACACCAATTAATACTCGTCTTTTTCTTTATCTTTTTCAATAATTAAATAAGACAATTCTGCTAAATATGCATTGTTCATTCTATAAACAACTTCAGGACTTGGTTCAATCATATAATCTTCTTCAGGTATCTTGCCTTTTTCATATCTACGAATGTCTCGTATAAGTTCGTCTCGTTCTTTTATGATTTCTTCAAGTGTAGCATTTTCTAATGATTTTCTAAAAGTTGCTGGATCAATCATCATTGTATTTTACTCATGAATTTCAAAAATAATTGGCATATGATCACTTAATTTAATCCATTTTTCAGCATCACCAATTTTAAAATCAATAATCTTGTTTTTAGCGGTATATACATAATCAATGTGATATGGTTGGTCTAAATTCTTTGATTGATAAAATGTAAATTGTGTTTCTTTTCCCTGTTTTTCACCAGTTAATTCATGATATGCACTATATAATCCTTTATTATTGAGTTTTTTATTTAAATTTGATTGATTTTTAGCATTTCCTTCATTGTCTTTAGCTTTATGTAAGTTATCCCATATTGCATTGCTGTTGAAGTCACCGCACATAATGAGGTTTTCATCAAATAAATCGGTATTTGCATCAAAATAGCTATGAATCATTTGAACGTATGGTGGCAATCCTTTTTCTTTATCCTTATTCATTGCCCAAACTCCTAGTAAATTGAATGAATCATTAACTCTTAAAGCAATAAAGTTTTTAAATTTATTATCTTGTACTTTGATTGGTTCTAGTTTAATATCTTGTTTTGCAAATATTCCAAGACCTTTGAAATGATAATCACCAATCCAAAAATAGTTACTCTCCATTAAATCAGCTATTATTTTTCTATATTCATTATATTTTGGACGTGAATCACCAGGGTTTTCACATTCAGCAATTACATAAATATCTCCGTCCAGATAATTTTCTGAATCCTCATCAATAATGGATTTAATTGTTTCTCTAAAACTACCATTACAGTTCCAACTGATAATTTTCATTATAATTCAATCCTTTTATATCTTTAATTATATTAATGTTTGAAACATTAGTTAATTAATACTATTTTTGAAATGATTAAAATTAATTTTTATGTAATTTAATTCTTAATTTCAATTATAAATAATATTAACACACAATATTGTATTGTAAAACAAAAAAACATGGTTTGGTCGCTTCTGTTTTTTTAGTTTTAATTAAAATTAGGGAAAATAAGTCAAAATAATTCCTTGTTTTCGAACTGTTCCTGTTCTAACCCTTATACTGACTTATTTTTCCCCCAAATCCTTTATTTTTTGTGCCGATGAAAAGTAAAAAGTCGGTGATTATTTTGAAATATTAAATGAATCATTCACTCTAACTGCAATGAAGTGTTTTAAATCTTCATTACTGTTTGGAATTTCCTCAAGAGTGATGCCCTCTTTTGCAAATATTCCAAGTCCCTTATAGTGCAGGTTTCCTGTCCATAAGTAGTTGTCTCCTGCAAATTCCCTGTAATCTTCGTTTTTTGATTCTGCAGGATTTTCATATTCCTGAATTACATAGATATCTGCATCTTCAGAGATTATTTCCTTAAACTTTTCGCGGAACTTGCCGTTGCAGTTCCATGAGACTATCTTAATCTGGCTTTCATCAAGCCATCTTGTAAGCAGCTTTTCAAATTCTTCAATGCCTTCAGGATTATCTTTACTACCAGCAAAGTATTCTGTAAATTTCATAGATTTTTATCTGATCCTTTGACCAACTTTCCGGAATCTCATCTATATTAATCAAATTAACCACCTTCAGTAAACTATCTATTGAATGATAATAATATAACTTGTGTATAAATATGATTATCATTAAATATACTAATATGAATCGACAAATCTCTTTTGAAAGCGAATATATATTGCACCATATCACTCAAAACCGTTTGGAAGAACTGTTTGACCTGGAACTTGTTGCATCCGAAAAGCAATTATATCAATTAAGACCAGACAATCTTGCATTTGATAAAAAAAATAAATCATTAGTAATCATTGAATACAAGAACAAATTTGACAAAAATGTTTTAAATCAGGTTCAAGGATATCATAATCTGATTTTGGAAAATAAAGATGAATATTCAAAACTGGTAAATGAAAAAATTGATTTTGATAACATTAAAATATTAATCATTAGCCCAAAATTCAGCGACGATCAAATTAAAAATGCTCGAGACAATGTTGAACTTTGGAAGGTCTCCCTGTTTGACGACTGCAATGTTGAATATCTGAATCTGAAAAGCAATGAAATAAAAACCATAAAAATCAATCCAGATGATTTGAAAATCACAGAAGAAAATTTACTCGATGACAAAACTGATGAAACCATTGAGCTATACAAAAACTTTAAAAACAGACTGTTTGAAGAATTTGACGATTTAAACATGAAATTCCTGATTGATGCAGTTTCAATTAAGGCACAAAATGAATATCTTTGCATTGTCACTGTTAAAAGTTCAATTAAAATACATTATTATGCTGAAAAGCTTGAGGATAGCGAAAACAGAACCCGAGACATATCAGACATAACAACCGGAGGACCCCTATCCAACTATGAATTAACCCTAAACAGTGAAAATATTGATTATGCAATCGAATTGATTAAACAGGTATATAATCAAAAGGTGATTAAATGATTTGTCCAGCATGCAACACCCAAAACGATTCAAATGAGGAATATTGCCTCAATTGTGGCCAACGGCTGATTGAAAGTGAATACAAAGAAGAGATTCGTGAAACAAAACTTGAAATCCCAAAGGATAAAATCATTCTTCTGGATTTAAACTATACACTGATTTCCAATTCATGGGCAATCAGATATGAAAAACTTCCCGGAAAGATTGAAAAGCGCCAATACGAACACGAACTAGTTGAACTAATCAAAGACAATTATGTTATTCTTATAACAGCAAGCCCCTACTATACATCATTTGACTCCTTAAAGCATATTGAAGAGAATACTGATTTAAAAATTGATGAATCATACTGGAACTTTGGAAAAAGACCCCCTGCACTTAAAAAGTACTGGCTTGAAAATGCAGTCCTTCCAACCCATGGTTATGACCCTGAAAAATACCTCGCAATTGAATCAAACGAGAAGACCCGTGAAATGTACGGTAAATTTGGTATTGAAGCAAGACCTAAAAGTGATTTCATATAAAAAAAGATTTAGAAATGAGTTTTCATTTCTATTTAAAAATTACCATTTAGTTGTTTTAGCACTGTTCAAATTGTTTATTTCAGTACTCTTTTTAGCTCCACAAAGCCAAGGTTTGCAATAGTCCCATCCGGGATTTTGATAAGGAGTGGTTAAAGTAATGCAATATTTATTAGGAAAAGCATATTGTCCACCTGCCTTTCCCCCATATGAGAATATTATTGAAACTTTTCCAGACACTGTTTTATATACCATTTTATTAATTGAAACTTTTTTATATCCATCACAGGTATAATAGTATTCACCGTCACTTATCCAATGTTTAACATAGTTTTTAATTTTATATCCTTTTTGATGGGCCCATTCAGGTGTCATCTTACCCATATACTTCCATTTGATAATAGTTTTATAGCTACCCACATTTTGTGTGAAATATTTATTGGTTTTTACCTCAAATGCAACTAACTTATTTGTATTTTTAGCATTGACAAGTTTTTTAAATTGATTTAATGACAAGGTAACTTTATATTTGCCTATGCTGAAAGTTCTGGCTTTTTTTGAAGTGCTGTAAACATATATTTTTGATTTTACAGTTTTTGTATAATGATTACTGCTTTTAAAAGTGGCAGTATAGGTATAGGTTCCTGTCTTACTGATTTTAACTTTTTTAACTGCATCCCCACCGTTAACTTTAACAGTGTATGATTTACCATTAATCTTAAATGTTACAGTGCCTTCATCTATCCATCCTGATTGGTATTCATCTTCAACCTCTGCTCTTAAAGTTACGTATTGACCCTTAGTTGAATACCATTTTTTAGCTGTTAAAGTTGGAGTTGATTTTAATATTTTAACCTGAACATCAATAGGATCTGCGACATATTCCTCCTCATCTAATGATATCTGGAATTTATGTGTTCCGACAGGCAAATAATCGATTAAAAATTGATAGCCATCATTATCATCATAATCCGGATAATAATCACCATTCATGAGAACATTTAATCCGGAAATATGTCTGCCCTTTTCATCCAATGCATAAACAGTTATCTCTGCAGTTACATCATCATAATACATAGTTACATTTTTTGAAACCAACTTAATTTTGGAAGGGGCATCATCATTATGAGTTACCTCATGTAAAGTGGATATTTTAAAAAACAGGGGACTTGCTTTATAAAAACCGTCATCCAAAGTTAAGTTATACCCACCATTTGTGTAAATGTAAAAGTGATAATCTTTGTTTTCATCATCGATAATGTCTGCAGTATGATTGCCGTTCATATACAATTTTGCATCAGTTACAGGTTCTTGGCGATTATTATATACATTTACATAGACATCCGCACATTCATCCTTAAAATCAATATTGTGAATACGTATCTCGGCATTATAATCGTCACTGCCGTCCATTAAATTATCCTGCATATCAATTGAGTCACTCATTGTGATATTTTCATTTGCAGCGGCTGCACCAAAACTTACAAACAATACACACAAAAGCGAACACAATACAATTAACCTTTTGAATTTCATGATTAATTGTATATAGTTTGTTGTTAAAATATTTGTTGAAAATAAAGGGGAAAGTATCATCGTGCACGGATTGTATAAGGTCATTGAATAATTAATTGGAGAACAGATTAAACCGCAAGCCTACACATTTTTGTCATTTTAATCATACGAATTTTACATTAACGTCAACCTTTAAAAAAATTCATTCACTTCAAAAGACTGCAGATATATGAAACGCTTCAAAAAACAGTTTTTCAAATGAAAAACCCAAACGTTAATGTGAATCCCATGTTCATCAATTACACCACTCCCATATTCCCCAATAAAAGTTCTGCAAAAATACTTAAAAACCAGTTTAAACAGACTATTATCTGTAACATATTTTTGAGGCAGGTAAAGTGAAGATATTCAAAAGTGAAAAATGGGGATTATGGTATAATCGGATTTTGCCTTTCATTATAATTGCTGATTTTATACTGATTACCGTTTCACTTGTCTTGAATGTTCCCCAATCTACAATGGCCCAGATTGAATCCTTTGATTTGATTGTGTGTCTGATTCTTCTAAGCGAATACTTTGTCAGTTTTCTTGAGGCTCCCTCAAAAAGGAAGTTCCTGCTTGACAAGGACAACATTCTGCTTCTGATTGCATCAATACCGTTTGACTTTATAATCGACCTGTTCGTGCCTGTCAATTTTCCGGGATCCGTTTTCGGATATTTAAGGCTTTTAAGATTAGTCAGGATTATAAGCTTTGCAAGGATGGGTTCATTCGGCGAGTTTTTCAAAAAAACCGAGTTTCACAAAATCATCATTGCAATTGCAATTATCATAATGACATTTACTGCGCTCTTTTATGTATTCGGAACAAGCTATCAGCCTTTCGATTATTTTTATTTTGTCATTGTCACTCTCACCACTGTCGGATATGGGGACATCACTCCGCAGACTTATAACGAAAAGATACTGACCATGATTCTGATTCTTATCGGTATTGTCATATTTTCAACAATTACGGCATCGATTTCATCATATCTTACCGACAGCATGATTGAAAGTGAGGATGACGGAATTGAGGAGGTTAAAAAAAGTGTGGAGGAGAAATCCGAACATATTCAAAGCGAACTTGACGCCATCAAAAAAGAAAACCAGAAACTCCATGAGGAAATAAAGGAGCTTAAAGAGCTTATAAAAAACAAATGATATCATTAATTAAAATGAACCGGCAAAGATTATTAAAGTAGAAATCAGATATATATTATATACAAGTTATTTTTTAAATGTGTCCGTTATGAAAACTGCTGTTCTTATCCCATGCTACAATGAAGCGAAAACTATCAGAAAGGTTGTCAGTGACTTTAAAAGAGTCATGCCCCATGCTGAAATATATGTCTATGACAACAACTCCACCGACGGCACGGATAAAATCGCAGAAGATGCAGGGGCGATTGTCAGATACGAATACAAACAGGGAAAGGGAAACGTCGTAAGGGCAATGTTTCGCCAGATCAATGCCGACTGCTACATCATGGTCGACGGCGATGACACATATCCCGCCGAAGCCGCCTGCGAAATCGAAAGAATAATACTTGAAAATAGGGCGGACATGGTAATCGGAGACAGATTGTCTTCAACATATTTCGAGGAAAACAACAGGCCATTTCACAATACCGGAAACCGGGTTGTGCGCAAATTCATAAACATCTTTTTCAAAAGCGACCTGAAGGACATCATGACCGGCATGAGGGGTTTCAACTATGATTTTGCAAAATCATTCCCTATCCAGTCAAAGGGATTTGAAATAGAGACTGAAATGAGCGTGTTTGCACTTATAAACAATTTCAAGATTCATGAAATCCCAATAGATTACAGGGACAGGATGGACGGAAGCGAATCCAAGCTCAACACATACAGGGACGGCTACAGGGTTTTAAGAATGATTTCATCACTTATAAGGGATGAAAGACCATTGCTGTTTTTCTCAGCGATTTCACTGATACTTCTTATCATTGCGGGAGCATATTTCTTCCCTATCCTATTCAGGTTTTTCTCAACAGGCTACGTTTTGAAAATCCCTACGCTGATTGTAATTTCAACAGTGGTAATCATTGCATCAGTCATCTTTTTTACCGGCGTTATCCTGCACGTTTTAAACAGGCAGCACAGGGACGAGCTTGAGCGCCACCTGATTTTGCTCAATGAACTTAAAGAGGAATGAAATTGATAGACAGACTTTTCCGCCAGCCTACAGACAACATATTCATCCAGATGTTTCGCTACATATTTGTAGGGGGAACCGCATTTGTCGTGGACTTTTTCTTTCTCTATTTTTTCAGCGACATCTGCCATATCCACTACCTGATTTCAGGAATCCTGTCGTTCATAATTTCAGTCATGGTGAACTACTGGATGAGCACACAATGGGTATTCAACCAGGACGGCTCCAACAACAGGTTCATGGAATTCAACATGTTTTTATTAATCAGCACAATAGGTCTGGTTTTCACAGAAATCCTCTTATGGTTTTTTACGGACATCATGGGCATGTATTATCTCATATCCAAAATCATAGCCGCAGTGATTGTTCTTTTCTGGAATTTCCTTGCAAGAAGGGTTATGTTTTACGGCAGGGATTTCATCTAAATAGTTATATTGTAGGTTTGCCCATATTTTAAATATGGAATTTGTAGACAAGGCGAATTTTTCACAAATAAAGAAACTGAACCGCAATGACCTTATTATATTTCTAATACCTGTCATCATATTTTCAGTTTATCTTGCAATCTTCAATCCGGGTATCGCAACAATCGATTCCTTTAATCAGCTGCACCAGATTGCATCAGGCCATTTCACCAACTGGCATCCGTTTTTCCACACTTTCATTGAAATGCTGTGCCTTAAGGTATATCCAAGCACCATTTCAATAGCCGTCCTCCAGATTCTGGTTTTCTCAACAATGTGGACTGTAATCTGCAGGTACGTGCGAAAGGATAATGAAAGCAATGAACTTTTCAGGATTCAGATTGCATTTACCGCAATAATGTGTTTAATCCCTATAAATGCACTGTATTCCGTCACATTGTGGAAGGACGTGCTTTTCAGTTACCTTATGATGTTTCTGTGTTTCCTGGCCATGGTAATGATAGACAAGAATGGGGATGTGGACTATAAGTTCATCATAGTCATTTCAATCGTCATGGCGATAATAGCTGAAATCAGAGGAAACGGAATGTATGTTGTAGCAATAGCGCTTTGCGTGTATGCAGTTTATCTATTTTTGAAAAGGAACAGGAAAATGAGCATGCTTCTGGTGATTTTGACCGTTGCATCAATTCTTCTTATTTCATCACTGAACATTGCATACGAAGTTGAGGACAATGAAAAGGATGCCGTCATGGCCAAGGTCATCCACATGCTGGCCGACTATGATTTGAATCTTGAAATGGAAGATGCCGACAGGGCAAAGATTCATGAGCTGATACAGGCCGACAAGGTCAAGGACTACTACATGCCTACAGGAACGGATCCGACACTTGTCATAGCCGATCTGCACCATTATAAAGACAACAAGGGCACTTATATCGGACTGGCCATAAAGTACTCGCTTAAAGATCCTCTCCACTGCATGGAATACCTTTTAGGTTCATCCCCTATGGTGTGGAACATCGTAAGGGACCACTGGGTCGGACGGCCATATTATCTTGACGGAAACCATGACAGGCTGCAGTCAGATTTCAATTCATACTACGGCAAGCACAACTATACCCCGACAACACCCTATGAAAACCTTTCATATGCAAACTGGGGAACACCTGCATTCGACACCCTGAATCTGATGGCACTTGGAATCGAAGGCTCACTGCTTGATACCGTATTCAACAGTCCCGCACTGTACATGTACCTGTCAATAGCAATTCTGATAGTGATGCATGTCATGTTCAATGCCCCGAGAGAAATTTATCTGATGTATGTGCCGAATCTGCTGAACATCATCATGATATTTGTTTCAACACCTATTCAGGACTACCGGTATCTGTATGCGAATCTGCTGGTGTGTTATCTTCTGATAATGGTTCTGATTGGATTGAGGCACGCCCATCGAAGCGAGCTTGAATCCGATTAAACTTTTTTTTATTTTTTTTAAAAACCGTCACACATTTGTTAAAAAAGAAAATATTGATTGGAAAAATGGATTTTCCAATAATGTAACTACCTATTAATGCATCCTTCAAGATAATCCTCGATTTGCCCATCAGACATGTGAGGCCAGTTCTGTCTTATTCCCTTATACAGTGTATCAAGTATGCCATGCTCGGGTCGTTGGAAGTGCGCAGGTTCCTGTTTGTGACGGTTTTCATTTCAAAGCCGTCCATCTCGCCTAAATCAATGATGTCCTCATACCAGCCGTAGCCTTCCTGAGGTTTGCGCCCGTCGTTTTCCCTGCGGCATACATGGTCAAACTGCTCCTTTGTAATTCGAATTGCACATCACCCCGGATTCGAAAACATGGTTTTCACCATTTTGTAAAATCCCCTCCAATTTTTCCAGACAGGGTTTTACATATTCAAACATCAAAACTTATTATCAAATTCCAACATATACCTAATTAACCAAAATGGGAGGAATATTTGATGAATAGGAAAATAGCATTTGCATTAATTATAGTGGGCCTGCTTGCTGTTTCAGCAGTCAGCGCCCAGAATTCATTATTCCTGAACGGAAATAATGATGATTCAATGTATCAGGTCTCTTTGATGCAGGCTTTCATGCATGGAGAATTTGACGGAGTAATTACAGTAGAAGATTTGAAAACACATGGTGACACTGGTCTTGGAACATTCGAAGGAGTAAACGGTGAGATGATAATTCTTGACGGAGTAGTTTATCAGGCAGCCGCCGACGGAAGCATTAATGTCATGCAGGATAACGAAACCGTACCGTTCGCCACAATCACCAACTTTGATGAAGACGGAAAAATAGACGATATAAGCGCCAAGGACTTTGACGATTTAACAGGTCAGTTAAACAAGGAAATCGGCAAAAACAGCACAAACAACATGTATGTAATCAAACTCAAGGGCGATTTTTCAAACATTACAGTCAGAAGTGTTGAAAAACAGGAAAAACCATACAATGAATTCACAGAAGTTGCTGCAGTTGACCAGAAAGTATTCAACCACACTGACCAGACCGGAACAGTTGTAGCGGTATACTTCCCGGAATACATGAATGAATTAAACATGCACGGCTGGCATCTTCATTTCCTGTCCGACGATAAGACAAAAGGAGGACATGTTTTAAATTTCACTGATTTCAAAGGATCAGGCCAGATTGATGAAATCCATGAATTCAACATGATACTTCCAAGTGATGACTCATTTGCAAAAATGAATTTCACAGAAGACATGACCAATAAAATAAGCAGCGTGGAATAACTCTCCAATTGAGTTATTCTTCTTTTTTTTATCACAATTATTTTTTTAATTGTCTGCATCACTAGAAAATCCCAAGATTCACAACATTATCTATTTTTCCTGACTTTTAGGACATGCCAACAAATCAAAATTCTCAAAACATGAATCATATAGTTTTTCCAGGGATTAGAAGTGCATATGAAAAATAGCGTTGATGATTATGACTCAACGTCATATAAACTGTAATTTAAAAAACTACCTATTTTTTGTCGAAAGGGGGAGAAAATGTATTAACATATTATTTATAAGAAAATAGGAAATCATTGAAAAATTTGATAAAAAAAGTCAGATTAATGTCTTATTGCAGAGAATAACTCTCTACAATATCCCATTTAGACATTAAAAATAATTCGATTTGTGTCTCTACGAGGTTTACTTTAAAAGAAACACTCTTGTATAATCATATTTGCATGACATTATATAAACTTAACTATTTCTTAAAAAGGTAATTAAACAGTAGCCGTCTCAGAGAAAAGACCTCACGAAAACTTAGTTTTCAAGCTCGTCATTGACTTGTTAATATTTAACTACCAGTTAATGAGGTGAAAAAAATGAGCGATTATCTTCTTTTATTTGCGACACCAATCAATGATTTAATAATTGATATAATATTAAACCAATAGGTTCCAATTATGAAGATAACTGACTCCATCGTTTTCACCTCCTAGAGACACGGAAAGAACACCAATGCAGCAAATGGGAAAAGGCCGAACTGATAAGAAATAAACAATACTTAAAAATACTAAGTTCATGTTTATTCACCTCCTTCCTAATCGAATTGAGGTCTTTACTAAAAATGTATGGTTTAAATCATATTTAAAGCTTGTTGAAGCCACTTTGAAAAATTGTAGTCATTAAAACATCCATTATAACGTTTACAGTAAATAAACGTATTTAATGCCAATGAATACATTAAAATTCATATGAAAATAGGGAATATTATACAAATTGAGATAATTACTTCCACAAAATATATTAATTTATTAAAAAAAATAGGATAAAAAAATAAATATTTGGTTAAAATCATTTTTTAACCAGTTCTTTCAGTTCATTAATCTCAGACATCAAATCATCATTCTGGGTTTTTAAAACACTCAAATCACGCTTTAACTCATCATTTTGAGTCTTCATCAAAGCCAAATCCTGCTTAACGTCACGAAGGTCCTCTTCAATTTTTTCATCATCTATCAGTCTGTCTGTGAAAAATGATGAGAATACCGCCGTGATTGTGGAAAATACAAACACTCCCACAAAAATCAGCACAATGGTTATTGCCTTTTCATTTAATGTCTGCGGAGTTATATCCCCGTAACCTACTGAAGTGATTGTTTCTATGACGAAATAAAGTGAATCGGTAAAACTTAAGGTTCCCCAGCTCCACAGCACCAGTGTAAATATCACTATTGTGACAAATACTCCCAAAAGCACCTTATCGATATTGGTTTTACGTATGAAATTCTCAAGGCTGGTTATGAGACTGTTGAAAAGAACGATTATTCTTAAAATCTTAAGCAGTCTGAAATATCTCAAAAGACTTACATGAGGCATGATCACAGGCAGTATTGCATCAAAAGGAATTGAAGCAATCAAATCCAGCCAGTTGCCCTTTTTTGATAAAAACTCATTTTTGGAGTCTGCTGATAAAAAGCTTACAGTCCATTCGGTTAAAAGAAATATACATATTATCAAATCAAAAGTTTGAATGAATGATACGACGCCTGCAGGGAGATTTAACAAAAGCATCAGGGATATCAGAAAAATATCCAGAACTATGAGAAACTGTAGTCCTATCCATAAGATTCCATGATTGCCTTCATTCATATCAAATATATTCAAACTATTCACCTATAACATTATTTTTAGATATACAGAATATAAAAATTTTCTTAAATACTCATACGGCACACACATCTATATTTTCTGGATTAAAAACACTGATTCCGTTGCAGGATTTATCACCAGATCATCTTTAAAAAATTCCAATGACCTTGAAAATGTGTAAGATTGAGAATATACTTCATGAACATTGCCGAATACCTTTTTAAACTCATCAAAATCACTGAAGAGCGGAACATAGATATTGTCATTTTCATCAAATGTAAACTCATTAGCCGGACCCAGCTCCTTATCAACCCATGGTGTAATCAGAGGCAAATCCATAAGTTCAGTGTAAAGTTCATCTTCAGTGAAATCACTTTGAAGCAGCTGCCTTAATTTCTCATTTTTAATGTCCTTGATTCTGTGATTTGCAACAATTCCGAAGATATCTAAAAAATCATCCAAAGGCAACTCAAAGAAAGATTTGGTGAATATATTAATTGTAACTGAGGCATATTTATCAGTCTGCTTGAGCATTTCGGCCAAATCCCCCATGGTTACTGCAATTGATGTGAATTTGAGAGTATTTGACTCTGCAATCTGCGAACTTGTAAAGAGTGGCACAGTATTGCCTCCAAATCCGTCAGGAACATCAACTATGTCAAAGCCAAATTGTCCGGCAAAGTCATCTGAATTCCTGTTTTTTCTAAATATAACCGGCAAAAACAGTCTTGAATCATGCAAGATCTCCAGAATTTCCTGTTTTACTTGAGGATTGTTTTTTTCTTTTATCAATTCTTCCAACCTGGAATTATCATTAGCTATTTTCATTTAAATCATCCTATTTTGTCTTCCTTTTTAACCATAATCTTTAATAATCTATTTTATATTCAGGATGTCTTTCCATAAACCCCTTTTGCCATTGTTTAAAACGCCATATTGTGATTTATTTTCATTTTTTCATGTTGAGTTCCTATGTTTAATATCTATATAAGTAACCTTTTATAATCCTCCTTATTTTTATTTATTTTATATCCAAAATAAACATTAATGCCACATTTTTATTAAATTTTTTAATTCACAAAAACACAGCTCTTTTTTAATCTTATAAATTTTCAACACATTTCACAATAATACCAACAATAAAACCTCTAATCCAAATGCCAATTCATTTAAAAACCTCAGTAGTTATGTTAAATATCAGAAGAACAATCTGAATCAGTATTAAAATCCAGAAAAGCTTATTCTGTTTTAAATTATCATTTGTATATGTCAGATATATCAAAATTATAAGCAGTACTATATTTAATGTTATTTTAATCCAAAACATTGTTTACGCCTCTTTTTAGTCAAAATCATTTTAATTTAAACAGCAAAAATTCACTTCAAATGCCACATGTTTACTTTTTCACCTTTACAGTTTCACAAGTATATGATGTGAATCTATCGCGATGATTTTTTAAATTGTAGTTTTTCAGTGTTAAATCGATTATTTTAATTATATCTTCTTTATATACCATTATTAATCTATTTTACCTCCAAGTAACATGTTTAATGTGTTCACTGGTGTGGAGTTTAGATGATAGTCTTCGAATACTTTTTTACATGTTTCACTATATATTTCTGGATGGTCATATCTGAAGCAGGTTTCTGCATATAACCCTTCTATAAATTCTGGTTCGGCATTTAGTAGAGTGTTTAGTCTTTCTTTTCCAACTTCTTGTTTGTCTTTCGGATATAATTTTAGGAATAATTCTGTTACTCTTTTTTCGTATTCTTCATAGGTCATTGGATATTTTTTTCCCATAATTTTTGCTCCGTTGTATTATTTAATTTAAACAGCAAAAATTCACTTCAAATGCCACTCGTTTACTTTTTCAAATTTGCTTTTCATGCCGTATTTCTTTAAATCGCTTATATGGATATTCTCTATTTTAGGACGGTTTTCCGGGTCACGGCCGTATCTCGGATATCTGATCATCGGCGCCCCAACACCACATCTGACTATTTCAAATTCACCTGAAAATATCAAATCCCCATTTTCACTGAAAAGGCTGCCCCTGCGGGGAGCGTTTGGTCCGTATCCTGTAGTGACACTCCAGACACCTTCAAACTTCACCTGACCGTTGGGATAGAATTCCTTTCCCTCTGCCAGACCTTTTACATCAAAGACCCCTTCCTTGTACTTGTTTCCGTCATCAAAATAGAGTGTTCCAAGCCCATATGGCTTATCATCTACAGTGTATCCATCATATATTAGTTTTTTATCTGAAAACAGCTTCTTGCGGATGACATGTCCGTTTTCATAATAATTGATGTTTTCCAGAAACTCCCCCACCGAAAGCCAGTTACCGAACAGGTAATATTTGTCTATTTCAAAATAGGTCCTATGAATGGTATTGACTACAATGACAAACTCATTATTTAAGGGATTGTTTTCGAAGTATTTGCAGTATTTGAAATTGTTTAACTTTAAAAAATCGATTAGCCTGTTTTCATCACGTCTGTTTTCCGTAAAAACTCTATAATCTCCAAGCTGCATATTATCACCGAAATGGATTTTTTTCGACAATTCATCTGAAAACCACATATGTTAGGTAATAGTTGAATTAATATTGTTAATATAATGTTAATATGAAGTTATATATAAAGGTTGGTAAAAAAATGTTAGTTAAGTGATGTTATATCGATTTTACCCACAACAGACAATCCATGTAACCCGCAATCAAATCAGTTTTGCAACAACCCATTCATTAAACAGGATGAACTGAACTTCCGCCTGCGTTGATGAGGTATTTTTAATTTCTTCTGCACTGGCAACTTCCTTGATTAATGTATATTTGCTGTTTGCAACATAACCTACAGTTTCGCCATTGATATCAATGCGTATTGCATACCTGTCATATGGATTGTCAGGTTCCTTTATCAAATCAACAACTGTTCCCTCACTAAATGGTGCTAAACCCTGATAGTTGTAGATTCCGGTGATGTTGATGTATCTTTTGCCGGGCTTTAATTTTTTAAGCTTACTTTCCGCCTTGCTAACCTTATCATAGTTTCCGGCTGCAATGGCACGGCAGATCCGTCCTTTAACAGGGTCTCCAAGCTGGCATAAAATATCTGCTTTGAGGTTTAGATACGGCCCGTTGTCGCAGGTATCGGGAAGTACTTTCAATGCCCTGTTGACAAGCTTCAGATGCTCGGGCGTTACGTCCTGCATAATTACCCTGATTTCCAGTTTGGATTTGATGCATTCGGCTTCGCATTCAGCCCTGCTTTTTAAAATTTCTTTTTCAAAATTGCCTTTGGTCAGTGCAATGTCATAATTTTTAAGGGCCTCTTCATAGCGAAAGCCTCCCTGAAGTATTTTGGCCTTTCTCATGTAGTCAAATGCAAGATTTTTTGATTTGATTTCAATGGCTGAATCGATTAAAATCAGCGCCTCGTCGAACATCCTGTCATTTTCATATATCTTCCAGGCAATTGATGATAAGACATTCCCTTTAACTTCCATATCATCATTTCTTCCAGAGCGAATAAACCTGCTGATAGCATGTTTCAGTTCACGGTGATATTTTTCCCCCTCCTCATTATTTCCAAGCTTTTCATATGAATCTATGAGGAAATGGGTTGTTCTTGAATAACATGAAATATTGAGGTTTTCCTCCAGGTCATCAAGCATCTTTAAAGCCCGTTCATATTCTTCAATAGCTTCGCTGTAGCGGCCTATCCTATATAGGAAATCGCCTTTATCTGCAATGTATCTGTAAACAAAATCAACACCTCCTTCAAAAGCAACTTCACGGCATGTGTTCCAGTAATTTTCTGCAGATGCGTAGTCTCCAAGCATTTCATATTCGCCTGCAATAGCTGACAGCATTATACAGTTTTCATTGTAATTCCATGCCGCATCATGAGCCCGCTTAAAAAATTCTATTGCGGAGAGATAATCGCCATTTTGTGACAACATCATCGCCTGGCTTTTAAATTGATCGTATCTGCGAATATTGTTGTCATCGTCACTCTCTTTGGGTACTATGCCCCCGCAGTGACTGCAGATATCAACTCCCAATATATAGTTATGGACCAAACCTGTGCGATTGGTGATTTTTCCCCCAACTCCTCTGGAACATGTGCAATATCTCCTCATAATAACCACAAAGAATTTATTTTTTGTTTTTCATTTCCTTTAACTGCCTTGAGAGATTGGAGAATGTACCGTCCTTTTCGCACTTTCTTGAAAGCTCATCGTCACCGTAGTGATGGTTTGCCCTTTCAATGAATGTGTATATTGTTATGATTTCTTCAAAAGTCAGTTTTTCTTTTGACAAATCCGCAAGTGAAGATTTTGAATACTTTTTCTCCATCTTTTCCAAATTTTTCATATAATCGAAATCTATGACCAGGCTCCTGCAGCTTTGACATACCAGATACCCTTCAATGAGATTTTTTCCGCAAAACGGACATTTCATTTAAACATCCTCTTTAAATAACTGTTTAACTTAACTTTTCAGCCATCGCATCAACAATAGCTTTTGCATTTTCATTTCTGCTTTCCACTTCACTTTCTTCAATCTGATTGAAAATGTCATTGTAGAATGTTTCGCCTTCACGGATGAAGCGGAACTTGAAGTTGGATGATGTTGTGGCTATTTTAACTGTGCCGTAGCCTATAAGCTTGCCCATCAGTCCGTTGCTGTATGAAACAGAATCAATTTTGTTCAGCGGACTTTGCATTTGAGTGGTTGAAATCAGTCCTATCTTACCGAATACCCTTTTGTTTGTCAAAATCAAATCGTTGGTCCTGTATCCGATATATCTGATTACAAGCCATATGAATCCGACGATTGTGAATATGTTGAAAAAGCCAAAAAATCCTAAAATAAAACCGTTATAAATATTCAATGAATTAATGAAAATAATAAGTCCTATTAAAAGCCCAAGACCGAATATTATAGACGGAAGTATCAAACATCCTTCATGTATCTGTGACTGTCTTATGACAAATTCCTCATCCATCATGTCGATATTGTATGACCTGAACAGATTTTCAGCGAAAGATGAGCGCCCTCCGATTTTAGATCCGCATTCATCGCAAAAAACAGAACCTTCTGAAATTTCAGAACCACAATTTCTACAATATTTTACCATATTATCACCATATAAATATTATATTGAATCCATATTATAATGATTTGGTGCTTTTAGAGTATTTTACATTAACTGACCATAGTCGTTAAGACAAAACAATTCAGCACAATTAAACCTGACAGCAGAACTTTTCAAAATCATCACAGAGGTCAAGGACAAATTCAATCTGGGGAATGTCATGAATCCATTCTTCAGGTATGTCTTCATATCCGTAGTATATTCCTGCAAGACCTCCTGTAATAGCTGCAACTGTGTCAGTGTCACGGCCGAGATTGACTGCCTTTAAAACTGCGCTTTTATAGTCTGATGTCTCAAGAAGACACCACAGAACTGCTTCAAGGGTTTTAATTACATAGCTGCGGCCTTCCTTAACGTCAAAGTCCATTTCAAATATGGCCTCAAAATCATCCAGATACTCATTGCCCTCATAGTATTTTTTGATTTTTTCACATGACCTTTGAATGTGTTCGGCGATTTCAAGGTCGCATTCAAGCATTGACCTGGCGATTTCAGTGTACAGCACGCAGGCTATTTTTGATTTCGGATGTGCATGTGTCAGGGCGGATACGTTTTCCACATCCGCATATGTTGCGTCTGGAATGAATGCCATTGGCAGTATTCTCATTAGTGATCCGTTTCCGTTGTCCCTGTCATCTCTTCCGCCACATTCAAAAACGTTCAATCCGTCGTCAAATCTTATGATTGACTGGATTGTTGTGTTTCCAAAGTCGAATACCTCATACTGGCAGTATTTTGACTCGCTGACATATAGGTCAAACTCCATCATTATGTCTGTCAGGTCAATGTCATTTCTGTTTACTATGCTCTGCATTGTTGCAAGGGTCATTGATGTGTCATCGGACCATGTTCCCTTTGGCTGGTTGTATGTTCCGTGTCCCATCATTTCAGTTACGGGATTTTCCATCAGGTATTCCCTTGATTTGAACTCAACCGGCACTCCCAGCGCATCTCCTACTGTCAAACCCACTATTCCGTCTTTGATTTTCATGTTTAAACACCTCTTAAAAAGCAGCTGATATATATGCCAAATTAAATATTGGGCATGATTTTTAAAACGTTAATGTTAATGTAAGATAACCCCAACCAGATTAAATCAAAACTCTTTAATCTAAAAATAATCCGGACAGGTTTTGTGATGGTTGTATCTGAAAATACCTGGAAAATCACCTGTCGGATTCTTCCAGATTTTTAGCTATTTCCTCTCCCAGATTTGTAAGCCTGTAAAGACGACCTTTTCGGTATTCCTCATTGATGCATTCTGCAATTCCTGCCTTTTTAAGCTCACCCAATACCTTGGAGATATGGTTTCTTCTTATTCCGGATTCCTCTGCAATCCTTGTCGGTGTTTCAACCTCCCCGTTTTTCAGGACATTGACTGTCCTTTTTCTGTAGTCGCTTACTTCAACATATGAAAACTTCTTCAAGTCCTCATCATTCATTTTAGGTTTCATGTTAAGTATATATTATTAACATATTAAATATACTTTTGCGTTAAGCAACTAACCTGTTTTTAATGTTTTAGTCATAGTTTAGAGTTCGAAATTGAAGCTTACCGCTGTGAATTTCATTCCGCTGTCCCTGATTTTTTTGGATTTGATTTCAACATTTCCGTACTGCTTCAGAAATGTGTTGATTTCACCTGAAACAGCATGGTAGTTTTTTCGGTCATAAACCCTGTAGTTTCCCATGAACTTGATTGAATCGCTTTTCTTTAAAACATTGACCTGGTCAAGCCTGAATGATTCGCCGTTTTTCTCGAGAACGGAGTTGATCTTTTCCACTATTTCCTCTTTGATTTTCTGCTTTTCATCATCGCTTATCATGATATCACTTCAAAGTTCTTTACATGGCAGTCAATAAAGCGTTTTACCATTGTTACTTATTTATATTGGATGAATTAAAAAAGTTTTTATATGGATATGCAAAATTATTTGGGTGATTGTTATGTATGAATGTCCTGACTGTGGAGAAAAAGTTGACGAAGATGATGTGGAATTTAACTGCCCGTACTGCGGCGAAAGTGACATGGGCGAAGGTTTCTACACCTGTGAAAACTGCGGAACACTATTTGATTATGCAGGAGACCTGTGGGAATGTGAATCCTGTCATAACGGAGAATTTGAAGAAACATCCCCTGAAGATAAAATGGTGGAATACTGTCCCGAATGCGGAGAAGAGCTTGAAGATTCTGATTACTGCTACTTCTGCGGATGGCCGAACAATCAGGGATGGATCGGTGAAAATTACGAATAAATTACTCAAAATCCATAATTTATCCAAAATGAAAAAAAAAACGAAATCCTAACTGACGAGACCGTCTATCGCACCGAAAAGTTCCCCGTAACTTTTAAAAAGGCTTTCCATCTCATCAGCATTTTTGGATGTGAAAACTGCCTTTATCCTGTCTTCCTTTTTAAATATTTTAACCTGTTCATCTTCACGGATATCTAAAATCAGTGATTTGATTATATTGTATTTTTCCTCTGTGAGGTTGTACATCCTGTGGTGGTTGACTATGTCCATCGCATGAATTATTCCGTTTTCCGGCATGTCAATGCATGAGGACATCCTTATCTTGGTATCCATGTAGTATGGAGCCTCTATCTTGTCACTTCGAAGCACGATTGAAATCTTTGATATCACATGGTCGTCATTTGATTTTTCATTTACATAGTTAATCATCCCAAACTGTTTGATGTTTGCACCGTCATTCATGAAATTCATGGTAATATATTGTTTTTAGAGATATTTAACATTATTATAAAAATCATCGCAGTATAAGTCAACAAAAATCAAAAAATAAAAATCATCGCAGTATAAGTCAACAAAAATCAAAAAATAAAAATCATCGCAGTATAAGTCAACAA
>NZ_SUTM01000013.1:51323-66749 GCF_015062935.1 Methanobrevibacter sp.
AATCAAAAAATAAAAATCATCGCAGTATAAGTCAACAAAAATCAAAAAATAAAAATCATCGCAGTATAAGTCAACAAAAATCAAAAAATAAAAATCATCGCAGTATAAGTCAACAATTTGAATAATTTAGTTTAAACCCAATACTGCCCAATAACCTATTTTTACAGCTATCCGATTAACTGTTCATCAGAAAAACAAGAAATATTCATGAAACGGATATGTATGATATTCTTCAAGTCTTCTGCTGGCGAAATTAACCTTATACCCATAATGGTCGTCATCCCCATCCTTTTCAAACATCACGCATGTTTTAAAAGAGTCATTCACGACAAGCCTGCCGGTTTGTGTTGAAAAATCATGTCCCTCATAGCAGAACTCGTATTTATAGTCGTTTTGCCTTTCAATGAGGCTGACTGCATCCCTGAACCACTTCATGGACTGCAGGCGGTCATGGTGAGTGTATCCGTAGCGGTACTCAAGGGTTCCTGAAAAGGGATCATAGCTGACGGTGATTTCGGTGTCGAGATATTCATTTTCAATCCTGAATGTGATTCTGATATCATCGCCGTTCTGGTTGAGGGAAAATGTGCAGTTTCGAGGTTTAATCTCAACGCAAGAAATTAGCCGTGCCTTTTGCTCTGAGGTCAGCTGCAGCCTTCCGGCATATGACGAAAACTGGCTGTATGGAATGTTATTGAAACTTATCTTTATAGGTTCAAAGTCTTCAAAATCACTATAGGATTGCCCACGGTCCTCATCTCTGTCCCTTCTCTGCCAGACAAGATACGGCAGTTCGTTTTCATCTTCCCTGAAATGGTCTCTCATCAAATCACCCCTTTTTTTGTAGAATGATAATATGTTGTCTTCAAAAATATATAAGTTGTGGCTTTTAATAGTAACCGGTTTTAACTACATTAACAACATTCTATATATACAATGACATCTTAATCTAATCATAAAGGTGAAAACATGACAGGAATTATTTATCTGATATTATTTTTCATTATCGTTGCCGCCTGCTGTGCTCTTGGTGATGACAAAAGCTCAGGAAACACATCATCCAGAAAAACACAAACAGTCAATAGAAATACATACAGCAGCAATACACGAAGTTACAATGACGATTACTGTGAATGCCCTTCCTGCGGAGCACCATATTATGACGGCTACTGCGAGGAGTGCGGATACCCCGACATCAACCAGGGATGGATCGGTGAGAACTACTAATCCACATCACACACCACCATACAATCATCCCATTATATTCAACACATCCCAAATAAAATAGGCACCATCATTTATAAAGTTCAATTTAATTAATCGGATTTTACATTAACGGCAATGTTTTGTAAAATACATCACTGCTTGAAACGTGAGTATATATGAAAGAGTTAAAAAAAGTTATTTTAGTATGATTATTGCGGACGTTAATGTAAGTCACATTTCGCCAAGTGCCTTTCGGGTTGCCTTGAGAGCACCTGCACTGTGTATGCGGACAACACGGTTGGCGTCATTTTGTGAAATCTCCTCAAGCCTTTCAAGATATGGGATTACAGATTCTGGTTTGGTTTTTCCAACAACCCTGAACATTTCAGGCGCCTCAATCCTTACTTTATCGCTTGAATCGGATATCATGTCAAAAAATATGTCAAGATTATCACAGAACATTTCGGGATTGTTTGTTGCGATGTTTTCACAGGCCCAGATGAATGCATGGCGTACGTTTTCATCTATGTCAAAGCGAAGCTCCATAAGATTTTCAATATAATCAGCTACAAGGCTCACATCGCCCCTGCCTATCCTTCCAAGAGCATTGGCCGACCTTTCCCTAAGCTTTGAATCGCTACTGTCCATGTATGAGGCAATATCTGCGACATAATCTGAGATTTCATCAGTGTGCTTGAGTCCCATCTCTCCCAGAAGCCACAGCGCCTTTGCCTTGACTTTAGAAGAATAGTCTTCGCCAAGTATTGATGCAACATCATCAATTTTAACACCCCATGACATTCTCTGCTTTGTAATGTCTCTCAGTTGAGTTAAAATAACCCCATCGTCCATAAAAACACCAGATAATTATATGACCCTGATGCTACATATATCTTATTGAAAAAGGAGTTGTTTTTAGATGAAAAGCAGTATAGAAGTAAAACAGACTGATATAGTGGAACTTGAAGCTGACGTTATTGTAAATGCGGCAAACAGCTCTCTTGCAAGTGGAGGTGGCGTTTGCGGAGCAATATTTAGAGCTGCAGGTTTTAAAAAGCTTGAAGATGCATGCAGAAAAATCGGAGGATGCCCTACAGGTTCGGCGGTAATCACACCGGGCTTTGATTTGAAAGCGGATTACATCATCCATGCCGTAGGTCCTGTCTGGTATGGCGGAAGTGACAGTGAAGCTGAACTTCTCTACAGCGCATATGAAAATTCCCTGAAACTGGCAATGGAAAACGGATGCCGTTCAATAGGTTTTCCCGTGATTTCATCAGGAATTTACGGATATCCGAAAAATGAAGCATGGCAGATAGCCATTAAAGCCTGCAGGGATTTCATCAAAGACAACCCCGACTATCCGATAAGCATCACCTTTGCTGTGAGAAGCGATGAAAGCAGATTACTGGGTGAAAAGACAATCAAAGAGATTTTATGATTTTCTCACCCTCAGGTGTCAGACGGTAAAGCCTTCCCCTTTTGACTTCGGGATTGATGCACTCAACAAGTCCGTGATTTCTTAACTGCCCCAGTGTGTTTGAGATGTGGTTTTGAAATATTTCAGCGTCAACGGCAATTTCAGAGGGCATCTTCACCTCACCTTCAAGAGACCTCATCACCCTCAGCCTGTACTGGGATCTTCTGACGTATTTTACCTCATCATCCATTTAAATCACTAGTCGTATCCCTGTGATTCAAGATATTCATCAATCTTGTCGTTGTCACCGTATTCGTAATGGTCATAGTACCAGTCGGGATCGTTTTTGGCTATTACGTTCGGTGAGTCGTCAACTCCCCCGTAATGGGAGGATGAATGTGAACTGCCACTGCTGCTTGATGATGAACTTGACCCTGTGTGGTAGCTGGAGTATGAATCTGACGGGGAGTACGGATCCATTGTCAGGTTTACAATGCAGCTTGAAACTGTTAAAAAGAGTATTGTACATACTATTAGGACGGCCAGTATCTGTTTGTTCTGGCTCCATGTCTTGAAATCTTCAAGAAGTTTTGGATTTGAATGTCCGTTTGCAATCTGAACATCCTGATATGCCGCATAGAATCCATATGCCCATACCAGCATGGTAAATACCATAAAAACATTTACAAAAACAGCTAAAGCTGCAAAAAGTATTCTTAATGCGATGATTATCATTCCCTTTTGGGTATTTCCTGCATATACTGAACCCAGTCCTGATAAAATGAACGAGAGCACAAGGGCAAGGTAAATGTTTTTGTGATGTGTTTTTTTGATTTTGTGTCCGCAGCTGGAGCAGAATGATGCTCCTTCTGGAATTTCGCTTCCGCAGTTTTCACAGTACACGGTAAATCACCTGTTTTTAAAAAAAAGATATGTTTGCAGCTATTCGTGGAGCTGCAGGATTCCTTTCTTGCTGACTATCTTGTCGATTCCTGAGTTTTTAATCATTCTGAAACATATTGGGCAGGGTTCGGCGTCTTCTATTTCAAGCCATTCGCCGTCATCATACTTTTCTCCAGCAAGATAGATTGTTGAGCCGAGCATTTCGTTTCTGCTTGCGCTGATCATTGCATTCTGTTCGGCGTGGACTGAAAAGCAGTCGTTATAGTTTCCTGAATTTGACGGAAGGTTCATCCTCTGGCAGTCCCCTCTGTCGCAGCAGTTTTCCTCTCCTCTAGGGTTGCCGTTGTAACCTGTACTTACTATCTCGTCGTTGTTGACAATTACTGCACCGTATCTTCTTTTAAGACATGTGCTTCTTTTTGATACTGCAAGAGCGATTGCAAGATAATACTCGTTCTTGCTCATACGATTTGCATTGTTTTCATCTGCCATAAAATAATCACCCGGTTAAAACATGAAAAATAATTTTTTTCCTGATTATACTATTTGGTGTTAATCTTATATTAACTTTGAATGGATTATCTGAGGTCACTGTCAGGTGAAATCTGGCTAGTTTTTAACATTATTGTGCAAGAATTCTCCGGCTTCTTTAAGCCGGGAGATGAATTGCACTTTTAAGAGAGGGTGTTGTATTTTTGGAATTTTTTTTGCAAAATAAAAAAATATACTGTATTACTTTTCAAATGCTCTTAGATAAACTCTATTTATTATAAAGATATATAAGTTGTTATAAGAAAAAGAAAACATATTTTTTTTGATGTTTAATCAAAAAAATTAAATCGATGTTTTTTTTTCGAGTATACAAATTAAATTAATGAGATTTTTGTCTAAAAAAGGTGTGGGGAGCAATTATGGTTGATAAAACTTTTATTTTGACCGATAAGATTGAGTTTGTCCCTGATGAGGATTTAGAAGGGGAATTAAATTTCAATTTACGGGCAACCGGTTATGTATTCAACAAAACATTAGAATACAGCATTTACCGTGAAAACCTAGTCAAAGAATTTGGAATAGGAAAAACATGTAAAATCAACCGTAATTACACACAAAAAATCGTAAGAAATCTAAAAAAACAAAAACCATTCCTGAAAAAAGCAGAATCCACCTGCATACAAGCATCCACCGACCGTCTCATAAAAGCATATGATGGATACTACGATGGAAGAACCGGACACCCCAAGTTCAAGTCCCTTAAAAAAAATCCAGTAAAATCCATCACACTCAGAAACAACGAATATGAAACTAAAAACGGAATAAAAGGTTCTATAAGATGGGAAGATAACAAATTACACTTAAACAAACTAGGATACATTGAAGTCAAACATAAAAGAGACATCGACGGCAAAATCAAAGAAGCCACAATCCTAAAAGAAAACGGAAAATGGTTCGTCTGCATAACATATGAAGTAGAAAAAATACAACCAAGGGACACATTTTCCGGCCCTTCTTTATATGTAGGCATAGATGTGGGATTAACAGACTTCCTAACATTTTCCAACGGAAAAGTCATACACAAACCCGATTTAAAAAAAATAAACCGTAGAATACAATATTACCAACAAAAACTAGCACGCCAAAAAGAAGGTGGATCCAACTGGAAAAAAACACTAAAAAAACTCCACAAATGGATAAACAAGAAAAACAATGTCGTCAACGACTATTATCATAAAATATCCTACAATATTGTAAAACACTGCGAATTCATAGCAATGGAAACATTAAACATACGAGGAATGATACGAGCAAGAAGTTTAAGCAGAAGCATTCATGAAATAGGCTGGGGAAAACTCATTGAAATGATACGATACAAATCAGAATGGTACGGACGTGAATTCGTACAAATCGATCGATGGTTCCCTTCCAGTAAAAGATGCAATGTTTGTGGTGAAATAAATCATGGTTTAGGTCGTGATGAAAGAGAATGGGAATGTCCACGCTGCCATAGCATACTTCAAAGAGATGTTAATGCTGCAAAAAATATTTTAGACGAAGCTCTACGCGCCACTGGTTCAATGGTGCTATGCTTAGTAGATTTCATACCTATTGGTCAAGGCAAATTCGAATATTATTACGAATGGAAAGGCTTTGACAAAACAATAGGTATGGCCTAAGAATCTCCAGCTTCTACAAGCTGGAGAGGTTCAAGAATACTACTCGCCCCCGTCAAGTGTGAAATCGGCAAAGGTGTCCCTTTCAGGTGTGTCTGTAAGCCTCAGGCTTTTTTCAACGTCCATTGCCAGGGCATCGCAGTCCGCCTTGATGGCGTCAAGATGCATGAGAATTCGCTGCTTTTCCTCATTTATTCTTTCAATGTTTTTGTAAGGGTAGATGCATTCCTTAAGCATCTCGTATTCTATTGTAGTGTACGGGTATTCGTTAAGCCGTTTGCATACGCTTATGAGGACAGAGTGGAGGAATTTATTCATTTCCACCTTGACCTGGTCCCTGATCATCTTGTCGTCGTCAAGATGCTTTCTCATGAGGCGTGTTACCTCATTTTTGGCGAAAGGCAATTTTTCCGGTTTTTCATTAATTTTTTCGTAAGTCATAATTTTTTTCCTGTTATTTGATGGTTGAAACATTACATGTTGTCTAATATTATATTGTGTTGAGGCAGTATATAAAGGTATCGTTTTAATTAAAATATTGACTGTTTATTCTTATACTTTATTGCTTAAAATATAAAATAAATTAACCTAAATACAATAATTATAATATTATATTATTCTGTAAAAACCGTTGAATTAAAATTAAAAGCCAATGAAAACTTTTCAATTTAAACAATCGGAAATATCATTATAATGCAGGATAAATTTTGCAATTTGGAAAAAAAGGAATTGCTGCAATTACCTTAAAAATAGCTAAAAAACCAGATAAATACAAAAAAGTGATGGTAAAATATATATTTAAAAAAAAGAAAGCTAATTGTTTAAAAGACCCTCATAAAAATTAGCTATAATTAAAAGATTAAAAAACAGAAAAAAGAATAATTTTAAATGTTTTATCTAAAAAAAATAGGAAAAATAAGTGAAAGTTAATTCCACCTATTTTTTGACTTTTATGCTGTATTTTACAGTATCCTTAAGGTATGTTGCCTGATAGGTAACCTTTTTGGATACTTTCAATTTTTTAAGGACAGTTGATTTTATTGTTAATTTTGCAACTCCCTTCTTGTCGGTTTTTGCAGTGTATTTCTTGCCGTTGAACTTGAAGGTAATCTTTTTGCCCTTAATGTATTTCTTGTTTATCTTTGCAAGTGTTGCGGTTAGAACAAGCTTTTTGGCTGATTTCTTGACAGCGACTTTTTTGAGTGTCATGAGGTGTTTAACTGTCAGGGTAGCTTTTTTTGTAACTCCAAGGGATGTTATCTCCAGCTTGTATGTTCCAGGAATCTGGGTTACCTTGAACTTGCATTTTCCGTCTGCATCGGCAGGCATTGTCTTGAACTTCTTGCCATTGACCTTGATTACCACTTCAGCAGCAGCAGGTTTTCCTCCGAATCCCTTAACTGCAATCTGGTAGTATGTTCCTGCAGTGTAGGTTACCTTTGCGTTTGAAGCGGTGATTGAAGGGTTTATTATTTCAACGTTTCCGTTCTGCACTGCACCATTGTATTTGTCATCACCTGAATAGCTTATTTCATATTCATAGTTTCCGTCTGCAAGTGCAGGTAGTGCAAGTGTTACGATTCCGCCTGAAACATCAAAACTGTATTTTTCACCGTTTACTGTTAGTGTTACTGTTCCTGTTGCATCACTTGGAAGGGTTACATGAGCTGTTCCGTCCTCAAATTCTGTGACTTTCATGTCGGGATTGATTGTAATGTCCTTGTCTGAATTGTAGTTTCCTTGCATGCTGAAACCTGCATATTGGTCGTCACCTGAGTATGTGATAGTATATGGATTGTCACCGGTCACATCAGGGAAAGTGACAATTGCCTTACCGTCAACAACATCGAACTCATAGTCCTCACCTGCAATGGTCAATGTGACCTTACCCTTTGCATCGGCCGGAAGGCTGACAGGAATGTCCCTTGATCCTTCACCAGGAGGAGTTATTTTAATGTCATCCTGAGAGATTTTGCCTAAAACCCTGAATGTTTTTGAAGCGCTGGAATCAATATAGTTGTCACCTGCTGAAAATATGGCATCAACAGAATATGAACCCTTTGAAAAAATGCCCATATCAACAGAAGAGTCTTCATCTGCAATGACATTGACATACTGAACAGCATCACCAATTTTAATCTCAACTGTACCGTCCTCGGAAGCCCAAATATTGACAAATACATTTTCATCATCTGTAACATCGGCAACGTCAACAGCAACTGAAGTCGGCTTTTTATTAACAGTGAATGACTTGGTGAATGTCTTTTGAACAACCCTCGGATTTGAAGGAGTAATTACAATTCTGATTTCATGACTGCCTGCTGAAGGATAGCCCAATGAAATTTCAGCGCTTTTATTTGCTTCAACATCCATATAATCCCAATAAGAATCGTCAAGATATATTCCAATGCCTCCGTCTACATTGCCTGTAACTTTTACAACAGTTTCTTGTGAATAGATATTGTCTGAAACATCTATTTTCACGTCAGCTATTTCATTTTTGATGATTGTCACTGTTGCATTGACAGGACTTACCACATAGTCAGGCTCTTCAACACTGAATACAAACAGATATGTGCCTTCTGTTATGTTTACTGTCCAGCCGTCACCGGAGCTGAATTCAAATGTGTCTGCAAGCACATCACCTTTGTATGCTCTCAGTGTTACTGTGGCATTGTTGATGTATTGATAGTAGCCTGAATAGAGGTAGGCATAAATCAGGTCACCCTGATAATATTCAGCTTCAAGGTATTCAATGTCCAATTGTGCCCTTTTAAGAATTATGTTGTCATCAAATGTGGAGTCTTTTACTGTCACGTTGTATGTCGGATTGTCACCGAATGCAGTGTTTCTTATAAATCTGCAGTTTTCAGCGAAGTTATTGTCACCGTAGATTGCAGCTGCAGTGCCTGTTGCGTAGTTGTCTTCAAATGTGCATCCGATTGCATCACAGCCATATACAGCAGCACCGTTAAATGCAGTGTTGTTTTTGAAGGTGGAATCCTTTAATGTAGTTTTTGAATTTGCTGAATATACTGCACCCCCATATGCATTGTAATCAAGATTTACAGAGTTATTTGTGAAAGTGGAACCGATGAAATCAGCATTGCTGTTGTATAAGTATATTGCCCCACCACCTGAATTTGCGAAGTTTTCAATGAAATCAGTATCTTTTACTGTGAGATTTCCGTCAATTGAATATACTGCTCCACCATAGGAATTTGCAAAGTTTTCAATGAAATCTGAATCTGTTATTGTGAGATTTCCTTCAGCGGAATATACTGTTCCTGCAAAATCTGCATTGTTATTCATGAAATTGGATTTTGAAACATCAGTCTTTGATTTTGATGAAAATATGCATGAACCCTGAGATGCACGATTATTGGTGAAATTACAATACTGCAATGAGACTTCACTTTCTTCACAGGATAGGGCACCACCATAAGCATCATAACTGGCATTTACATAATTATCTGTAAAACTGCAAGAAATGACATCGGCATTTGCATTAGACAGCTTAATTGCCCCACCATATGAAACAAAACTATTTGAATTGACAGTATTGCTGTTAAATCTGCAGTCAAAGACTGTGAAATTACCATTGATAAGGGATACGGCACCTCCATTCCATGCTGCAATGTTATTTGTAAAGCTGCAATTAATAAGTGAAGCTTCACCTTTGTCTGCAAGTAGTGCACCTGCATCGTTATCTGCCTTATTATTGTTGAAGTTTGAGTTTTCTACACCTGCATTGCAGTTATATAGATATACTGCACCACCGCTGGCATATTTAGCGAAGTTGTCTGTAAAGTCACATGATAGAATAGAAACATTACCGTTAATCAAATACAGGCAAGGTCCATATCCTGCAGTGTGTCCTGTGATATCACAGTCCTCTACATGGACATTGGAACTATCTGAATATATTGCACATCCTTCATATAATGCATCATTTACAAAATCACACGCAACAACTGAAATTTCACCATATCTTGAGTGTATGGCAATACCCCACACGGCATTGTTATCGGCAAATCTGCAGTCTGAAATATTTACATTACCCTGCATCGAATAAACTGCACCTCCTCCGGCAGGATACTCATCTGAATGTGCAGAATTGCCTGTGAAATTGCATTCATTTAGGTGAACATGACCTCCGTTTACAAATATTGCTCCCCCATTGGCATTATCATAACTTGAATATACAGAATTTTTAATGAAATCACAATTCACAATATCGACATTAGCATCTGCCAGATAAAGAGCGCCACCATACTCGCAGGTAGAATTTATAAAACTGCAATCTTCAATTGTGGCATTGCTGTTAAATACAGATACTGCACCACCATCAAATGTGCCGCTATTGTTTTCAAAACTGCATTCTTTAATGGTGATATTATCTTCCTTTGAATAAATTGCACCGGCATAAAACCTGCCGTAACCTCCATTGAAAGTGTTGTTCACAATTGTAACCTCACCACAGCAAGTTGCAACTGCACCGCCATAATATCCGGCATTATCTGTAAATGTACAACCTTCAACAGTTATTTCATGACCCTCAGAATAGATTGCACCTCCATGTGTATTCATATCTGTTCGGGTAAGATTGTTTTTCCTGAAGCTGCAGTTGACAACTGAACTGTTACTGTCACTAAGACACAATGCACCGCCAAATATTCCTGCAGTATTGTTATCAAAACTGCAGTCTGTAAATGAAACATTACCTTCACTTAGATATGCGGCGCCACCGTTAGTGTCGTAGGAATATTTAGAATATAAGCTATTGTTATTGAAATTGCTTGCGTCAAATGTAATGTCACTTCCTGATGCATATACTGCTCCACCATATGCATAATACTTACAGTCCAGGACGTTGTCTGTAAAATCACAGCCTGTAAAATCGGCAATGGAAGCATTTAATGATATGGCACCCCCTTCAAGCTGGGCGACATTTTCGATGAACCTGCAGTTGATAAAGGAAGAGTCTGTGCAATTGATATTTAATGCACCTGATTTATATCCCACATTACCAATAAATCTGCAGTCTTCGACTGTAACTTTGGAATTGCTTGATGATAATGTCCCATATAATATTTCTGCATCATTTATGAAATCACAGTTTCTGAAATCACCGTCAGCATCAAACAGATATACTGAACTTCCCTCAACACCATAGTTATCCAAAAAGCTGCATCCATCAAAAGAAACATCACCTGCAGTTGAGGCAACACATGATCCGTAATATGCAAAGTTATCTTTAAAGCTGCAGTTCAAAATGGTTAGATTTTTCCCTATTGAATATATTGCCCCTCCATAAACAAAGTCAATATATGCATTTTCAAAGTTGATGTTTTTCAAAACCACATTGTCTGAAGTGATGTTGAATATCCTTGCATATTTCCTTGCATCGATTGTATGTCCGCATCCGTCAACTGTTAAAGGCCTGTCAATGACAATTCCTCCCCTTAACTCATCATCGTTATAGTAAACATAATCCATTTGCAGCCTGACGTCAGTGCTGTTTTTAATTAATGCATTTAAATCACTGAATGTCTTCTGTGATGAATCAGGAGGTGTCTGGTTTTTCTTTTCTATTTCAACAAAATCTCCTCCAAATGCCTGAACCCAGTAGATTGTTCCGTCAGCGGCCCTGTAACCTGCAATACCAACATGAGTAAAGTCATTACTGAGCATATTTCGCCTGTGACCCTGATCAGCAAAATCCAAAAAGTCCTCTTTCCATACTTCAGTGGCCATTTCAGCACTGACTGCAGGTGCAAGATTCTCACCCCATGTCCAAAACTTATCAGGATATGCTGAAAAACAGTCAGAACCATCAGGACGTGTATGTGAATATTTTACTGAACATTCCTTTGCCCTAATTTTTGCTGTCTCTTCCAATTCAGCATCCATTATTAACGGCTGAAGCTGGTTGTCTTCATGAGTATTGAAATATTCAATTCTTATATTGTTCGGTGCCCAAAACCATGCACCTTTCTCTGTTCTATAGTCATTCAAAATTTCATAGGCCTCAGAAGCGTCAACCCAACCTTCCTCTTCACCTACCAAATCATTTTCATCAGAATTTTCAAGTTTCACATCTGAATCTTCGGCCACGATTTCATCTGCGGCCAAATCTTCGCTCAATTCATCAGTTATGTTATCTTCAACTGCACTTACGCCCGATGCAGTCAGAAAGAAAAACAAAAGAAGAACTGAGACTAAAATTACCTTTTTATGTCCAATCATCTTTAAACTCCTTTTGAAATTCATAAGTTATATATAATTAATTGTTTAATTGTATCTAATATATAGATTACTGAATTCGGACAAAAAAAGAGGCGTTTATGAAAAAAAGAAAAAAATAAATGGAATGGCATGGTGAATAATGCCATTATTTTGAATTGTCAACAATCAGACCCTTATCTGATACTGCAGAGATTACTGCATCCCTGTAATAGGCACTGACTGCAATGATATTTTTAGATGAATTTCTCGCAATTTTCTTTTTTTGGATTTTAAATAATCCTTTGATAGTTGTTTCTTATTGCCAGAACTTCACCGTAATAGTCATCCGACATATTTCTGTCAATAGCTATTTCCATCCCATCACCTGTCATCATAGAACGGCTGGGCTCCGCACATCCAGAGGTTTGTGGTCTCATCCATTGTGTCTTCAAGATGGAATTCTGTTCCAGGCGCTATGACAATGTCAAGGTCGTTTTCGGATGGCCCTATCGGCAGGATCTTTTTTGATTTAGGCATCAGCAGAATGTTTGTGTATTTGAGGTCCTCACGGTATTTGGGATTGCTTGACACATATACAGGAACGTGAACTGTGAAAACTCCGTCGACAGCATTTTCCACCATGAGGTTTTCATCAAGCCTTATAAATAATGTGGTGTTTTCCTCAAGCTCCACTGAATGCTTTTCAAGAAGTTCAACCAGCCTGTTTATTGATTCCATCATCTCGTTTTCCTCTTCAGTGGGCTGTCTTAATATGTTTATGAATGATTCCATTGGAATATTGAGTTCTGTCTCGGTTAACGGATTTATCACCACTGTTGAGTATCTCTCTGACTGGCTTAGCATTTCCACAATGTCTGAAACATACATTATCATTGCTGAGCTTTTAAGTCCTGACTTTTCCATCATTTCATCGGATGTGAAAAGCGGCACTGCCTTTTCGCCTTCGCTGTTGGTGAGGTAGTTGATGTTGAATCCCGGCTGTCCTTCCGGTTCAAAGACATCCCCTTCCTTTGCATTTTCAATGCCTGCAAACATGTTTTCACTGAGTGATACGGGAAGGTACAGCTGAGCGTCCTTCACCGCTTCAAAAAATTCCCTCTGCATTTCAGGAGTTATTTCCCTTGCCATTATCTCTTCAAGACGTGAGTTGTCAATCTGTGTTTCCTTTTTAAGCTCTTCCAGTTTCTTTTCATCCATCTTATCACCTGTAAATAGTGCATCCGAGTCAAATACGAATGATTCGGATGCTGGATTAATTACAATTTTCTCTTCGGCCACGCTTAGAATGTCATCAAAGTCATATGCCTGTGCAAATACCTCATCATAGCTTTCAAATATCTTTTCAAACTCGTCAATGTCTGTAAAAAGAGGCAGATGTGCTTCGTCTTGACTGTTCCATATCAAAACGAAGTTGACGCCGTCGTCTGCATTGACGCATGGAATTATCAGGGATGATTTGAAAAGCTCACGGGCCAGTGCTGAAATGTCTTCGTCTGAGGGGTTTTCAGTGCCCAAAAGCCTTCTAAGTTCACCGTTTGAGATATCTTCAATTTTCATTAAAATCACTTTCCAGGATACTTGCACAAGAATATCCTGTTAAATCCGCAATCAGGCATTATCCGTCAAAATTTTGACATGCCAAGCTATTTAATCAAAAAAGAGTTAAATTAAAAATGTAAAATTTCAAAAAAAAATAGTTCTTAAAATGGAATTCCATGTATTGCTACATGGAAAACACTATATTTCATAAAGACAATTGATGTTTTGTATCTCATCATTTAAATACTTGAGCATCTTGAATTTTTTTGAAACCTTTTAAAACTCTTCTATGATTATCACTTTGACGAGGAAACATATAAATATTTTGTTACTAAAATGATAATAACATATGCTATCAGGAGTGAAATCATGAAAAAATTGAACCACAGATACGTCCTGCACATCCCGCTTTACAAAAACACAAATGGAAATCTTGAAGAGATTGAAATGGATGAAATTCTAAAAGAACTGATTGAAAGGCTTGATGAAAATGCCCACGACAGTTTTTATATCACAAAAGTCGAAAGCCACTACAAAAAAAGGTCATTTGAGGAACTGCTTTTATGTGTATTCACCCGTTCCGAAGACATTGAGGAGATTTTCAGAATGTGGTTTGTCGAAAACAACCACATCCTCGGCCAGGAGGCATTCGGCTTTGAACACAACAATACATTATGCATTGAGGATTTAAGCCATTGACTCCTCATTTAAAAAGTTACAGTTTAACTGCTTACGTGGTAAGTCTGGCCGCCCACATCAACTGTTCCATGTAGGTTTCCGTTGCTGTCCATATAGGAGTCAATCTGATAGTCCCCGTAGTCTGTGTGTCCGCTTTGATGTGACTCCACGCTTCCGTCATCATAGACTGTTCCGTATGTATCGGCAGAACCAGCATCACCTTCATAGTGTGATTCCACATCCCTTCCGTTTGAAGAGGATGAATAGCTTCCGGAACTTGAAGAGGAGGAACTTCCTGAAGATGAAATGCCGCCACTATAATCTGAGGTTGAATAATCATCTGAATAGCTTGAATAGTCATGTCTTGGTGCAAAGGCAGAAAAGACTGAAGCCACAACAATAAGAAGTATTATGATTGCCACAATTATTCCGGCAGCCTTTTTTGGAGAATCCCAAGCTTTAAAATCCTCAATGAGATTCGGATTTGCTACACCCTGCGCCCTTTTGACCTCATTGTAGGTTTCATACAATGCATATACCCATATTATCACTGCAATGACAGTGCACACAGGAACCGCAAGGCCCAGAATGGAAAAAATCAGTCCTCCAATAAAGAGGAGAATCCCTTTTTTGACGTTTCCTGCATATACGATTCCAAGTCCGGTTAGAAGAAATGAAATTACAAGTGCAAGAATTGTGTTCTTTTCATGTTTAACATCCGATTTTACATTTACCTTGAATTTATGGCCGCATTGCCCGCAGAATGTTGCATCATCAGGGTTTTCGGCCCCACATTTATCGCAAAACATATAATATAATTTGATAAATAAAGTATATATAAGTGGTGATTAATATGATATGTCCAAAATGCAGAAAAGCTATGGTGAAGATTCAAAGTTCTGTTTGGACTGCGGTGTTGAACTGGTTGAAAGTGCGGTTGTTCCTACACTTGACCCTGAAATGGGATCTCTTGATTTCCAGTTGGTAAACAGGAAAATATCCGAATATCAGCATGAGGCAAAGCTTGCTGACAGTGTCTACAAGGTCTATGTTACAAACGGCATTTCAAGGCTTGACAAGATTAACGGAAGGTTTCTGGCAACACAGACCGTCAAGCTGGACATCATTATAGAGCAGAACCAGCAGCTCATCAAGCAGAACAGAACCATAATTGAACTTCTTGAAAAATTGAACTACCTCGACCTGTAAGAGGTCGAGGATTCTTACTTCACGGGCTGGTACTTTCCCACGAAAGTAGAATTA